>NZ_CP029185.2:0-297500 GCF_003096015.2 Limnobaculum parvum
GTGTCACTTTCTCTTTGGCAGCAGTGCCTTGCCCGACTGCAAGATGAATTACCTGCCACAGAATTCAGTATGTGGATTCGTCCGTTACAGGCGGAACTGAGTGACAATACACTCGCCCTTTACGCACCTAACCGATTTGTTCTGGATTGGGTTCGCGATAAATATCTAAATAATATTAATGCATTATTGAATGACTTCTGCGGTACTGATGTGCCCCAACTGCGTTTTGAGGTGGGTACTAAACCACCGGCGCCGGTCGGTCGTCCGGCAAAAGTGAATACCAATGGAAACGGGCAAACCAGTGCAGCTCGTCCTGCTGCAGTTCGCCCCAGTTGGGAAAGTACTTCGGCACAGCCGGAGCTCTCTTATCGTTCAGGTGTGAATCCTAAACATCAATTTGATAATTTCGTTGAGGGTAAATCTAACCAACTGGCTAGAGCTGCAGCTCGTCAAGTTGCAGATAATCCTGGCGGGGCTTATAACCCACTATTTTTATATGGTGGAACTGGGCTGGGTAAAACCCATCTGTTACACGCGGTAGGCAATGGCATTATTGAGCGCAAGCCGAATGCTAAAGTTGTCTATATGCACTCTGAACGCTTTGTTCAGGATATGGTGAAAGCATTACAAAATAACGCCATCGAAGAGTTTAAGCGTTACTATCGTTCTGTTGATGCATTACTCATTGATGATATTCAGTTTTTTGCTAATAAAGAGCGTTCACAGGAAGAGTTTTTTCATACGTTTAATGCGTTACTGGAAGGTAACCAACAAATTATTCTTACCTCTGACCGTTACCCGAAAGAGATTAATGGTGTCGAAGATCGTCTGAAATCCCGCTTCGGCTGGGGGTTGACGGTAGCCATTGAGCCTCCAGAGTTGGAAACTCGAGTCGCTATATTGATGAAGAAGGCGGATGAGAACGATATCCGACTGCCAGCAGAAGTCGCTTTTTTTATTGCCAAGCGCCTACGTTCTAATGTCCGGGAGCTAGAAGGGGCATTAAACCGAGTCATCGCCAATGCTAATTTTACTGGGCGTGCCATTACCATTGATTTTGTGCGTGAAGCCCTGAGGGATTTATTGGCGCTGCAAGAAAAGCTGGTTACTATAGATAATATCCAAAAAACGGTAGCGGAATATTACAAAATTAAGATCGCTGATTTGTTGTCTAAGCGGCGTTCCCGTTCCGTTGCCCGTCCGCGCCAAATGGCGATGGCATTGGCTAAAGAGTTGACCAACCATAGCTTACCGGAAATCGGTGATGCGTTTGGCGGCCGGGATCACACCACCGTGCTGCACGCCTGTCGTAAAATAGAACAGTTGCGAGAGGAAAGCCACGACATCAAAGAAGATTTCTCTAACTTAATCAGAACATTATCATCATAACGCTTATGAAATTTATCATTGACCGTGAACATTTAATTAAGCCGCTGCAGCAAGTCAGCAGCCCGCTGGGTGGCCGCCCAACGTTGCCTATTCTTGGTAACCTTCTGATTCAAGTTACAGACGGTTATCTGTTACTTACCGGTACCGATCTCGAAATGGAGATGGTTGCTCGCATTACGCTGACTCAGCCTCATGAGCCAGGAGCGATTACTGTTCCAGCGCGTAAATTCCTTGATATCTGTCGTGGGTTGCCCGACGGTGCAGAAATTAGTATCACTCAGGAAAACGATCGCATTCTGGTTCGGTCAGGCCGTAGCCGCTTCTCTCTCTCTACTCTGCCCGCGGCAGACTATCCGAATCTGGATGACTGGAAGAGTGAAGTGGAGTTTACGCTGCCTCAAGCTACGTTGAAGCGCTTAATTGAAGCGACCCAGTTTTCTATGGCACATCAAGATGTTCGTTACTATCTTAACGGCATGATGTTTGAAACTGAAGATGAAGAGCTGCGTACGGTAGCCACCGACGGTCATCGTTTAGCCGTGTGTTCAATGTCAGTGGGCCAGAAACTACCTCCTCACGATGTGATTGTACCGCGCAAAGGGGTGCTCGAGCTGGTACGATTGCTGGATAGCAGCAATGGCGATCTGCGTCTGCAAATTGGCAGCAACAATATTCGTGCTCACGTTGGTGACTTTATTTTCACCTCCAAGCTGGTTGATGGTCGTTTCCCTGACTATCGCCGCGTACTGCCAAAAAATCCGGATAAAACACTGGAAGCTAACTGTGATGAGCTTAAGCAGGCATTTGCTCGTGCGGCGATTCTCTCTAATGAGAAGTTCCGCGGCGTGCGTCTGTATCTGAATCAGAATCAACTGAAAATCACTGCTAATAACCCAGAGCAGGAAGAAGCAGAAGAGATTCTGGATGTGGTGTATGGCGGTACCGATCTGGAAATCGGTTTTAACGTTAGCTATGTGTTGGACGTGCTGAACGCGCTTAAGTGTGAAGATGTGCGTTTACTGCTAACCGACTCAGTATCCAGTGTACAAATAGAAGACTGTGCTAACACCAGCGCGGCCTATGTTGTTATGCCAATGCGTCTATAAGCGGGGCTACTGTACCACTGAATGGCTTTAACCCGCTTATTGATCAATGACTTCCGCAATATCGAATCGGCGGATCTCGCACCGTCCGCCGGCTTCAATTTCTTTGTCGGCCCTAACGGCAGCGGCAAGACTAGCGTACTGGAAGCAGTTTACACGCTCGGTCATGGTCGCGCCTTTCGTAGCTTGCAAACTGGGCGAGTTGTTCGTCATGAGCAGCAAGAATTCGTATTACATGGTAGAATAGCCGGTAATGAACGGGAGTTATCGGTTGGGTTACGTAAAAGCCGCCTTGGTGATACTAAAGTTCGTATTGATGGCAGTGATGACCATAAAGTCTCTGAGCTAGCCCAACTATTACCCATTCAGTTAATTACGCCAGAAGGGTTCACTCTATTAAACGGTGGTCCTAAATTTCGGCGAGCATTTTTAGACTGGGGCTGTTTTCATAGTGAGCCACACTTTTTTCATGGCTGGAGCAATCTCAGACGATTGCTGAAACAGCGAAACGCAGCGCTGCGTCAAACCCATCGCTATTCGCAAATTCGTCCGTGGGATCAGGAACTCATCCCGCTGGCGATGCGTATTAGTGAATGGCGTGCAGCGTATGCAGAAGCAATTGCACAGGATATTACCGCAACTTGTGCTGAGTTTTTACCGGAGTTCAACCTGTCATTTTCCTTCCAGCGCGGTTGGGATAAAGAGAGTGACTATGGTGAGCTTCTTGAGCGGCAGTTTGAGCGTGACCGGGCTTTGACTTATACGTCAGTGGGCCCACATAAAGCAGATTTTCGTATTCGTGCCGATGGAACGCCGGTGGAAGATTTGTTGTCGCGTGGCCAGCTCAAATTATTGATGTGTGCACTGCGTTTAGCTCAGGGGGAGTTTCTAACTCGCCAGAGTGGACGCCGTTGCCTCTATCTTATCGATGATTTTGCTTCTGAGCTTGATGTCCATCGCCGCAAACTGTTGGCAGATCGTTTAAAAGCCACTGGCGCTCAGGTTTTTGTCAGCGCCGTTAGTGCTGAACAGATCGCTGATATGATGGACAAAAAGGGCAAGATGTTCTCTGTAGAACATGGCAAAATAGAGCATCAACCACAGGATTAATAGTGAGCGAGAAACGCTAATGTCGAATACATATGATTCCTCAAGTATCAAGGTTTTAAAAGGTCTGGATGCGGTACGTAAACGCCCAGGCATGTATATCGGTGACACCGACGATGGTACCGGTCTGCACCACATGGTATTTGAGGTTGTCGATAACGCAATCGACGAAGCGCTGGCTGGCTACTGTAAAGACATCGTTGTGACTATTCACAGCGATAACTCCGTTTCCGTGCAGGATGATGGTCGTGGTATTCCTACCGGCATTCACGAAGAGGAAGGCGTTTCTGCCGCAGAGGTCATTATGACCGTACTACATGCCGGCGGTAAGTTTGATGATAACTCGTATAAAGTATCCGGCGGTTTGCACGGCGTGGGTGTTTCGGTCGTCAATGCGCTGTCTGACAAACTGGAACTGGTTATCGACCGTGAGGGTAAAACCCATAAGCAAATCTATCGCGGTGGTGTGCCGGAAGCACCTCTGAAAGTGGTAGGCGATGCGGATAGAAGCGGTACTCGCGTTCGTTTTTGGCCTAGTCCAGACACCTTCACTACTAACCTTGAATTTCAATACGACATTTTGGCTAAACGCTTACGCGAGCTGTCGTTCCTGAACTCCGGGGTCTCTATCAAACTGGATGATGAGCGCGATGATAAGCATGACCACTTCCATTATGAAGGCGGCATCAAGGCGTTCGTAGAATACCTAAATCGCAATAAAAATCCGATTCATCCATCCGTATTCTATTTCACGCATCAGAGTGAAAAAGACGGTATCAACGTAGAAGTTTCTCTACAGTGGAATGATGGTTTCCAAGAGAACATCTATTGCTTTACCAACAATATTCCACAGCGTGATGGTGGTACTCATCTGGCAGGTTTCCGTGCTGCAATGACCCGCACGCTGAATAACTATATGGAAAAAGAGGGTTACAGCAAAAAAGCCAAAGTCAGTGCTACCGGTGATGATGCCCGTGAAGGCCTGATTGCTGTGGTGTCGGTTAAAGTGCCAGATCCGAAATTCTCTTCACAGACTAAAGATAAGCTGGTCTCCTCAGAGGTTAAATCTGCTGTTGAATCCATCATGGCGGAAAAACTGTCTGATTACCTGCTGGAAAACCCAAGCGATGCCAAAATCGTGGTAGGTAAAATTATCGATGCAGCGCGTGCTCGTGAAGCGGCACGTAAAGCGCGTGAAATGACTCGTCGTAAAGGGGCATTAGATTTAGGCGGTCTGCCGGGTAAACTGGCAGACTGTCAGGAACGAGACCCCGCACTGTCTGAACTCTACTTAGTGGAAGGGGACTCCGCGGGCGGCTCTGCCAAGCAGGGACGTAACCGTAAAAATCAGGCGATTCTGCCGCTGAAAGGGAAAATCCTCAACGTTGAGAAAGCACGCTTCGACAAGATGCTCTCTTCTCAAGAAGTGGCAACCCTGATTACTGCGTTAGGCTGCGGTATTGGTCGTGATGAATACAACCCGGATAAGCTGCGTTATCACAGTATCATTATCATGACCGATGCTGACGTGGATGGTTCACACATTCGTACCCTGCTACTGACTTTCTTCTATCGTCAAATGCCGGAAGTGATTGAGCGTGGCTATATCTATATTGCCCAACCACCGTTGTATAAAGTGAAGAAAGGCAAGCAAGAGCAGTACATCAAAGATGATGAAGCGATGGATCAGTACCAGATCACCACCGCGTTAGATGGTGCTTCATTGTTTGTGAACCCACAGGCTCCTGCGTTAGCGGGTGAGCCTTTGGAGCGTTTGGTCGCAGAGTATTACAGCGTCCAGAAGATGCTCAAGCGCATGGAACGTCGTACACCGTTGGCACTGCTGAATCAACTGGTCTACCAGTCGACACTGAGTGAAGAAATCTTGGCTGATAAGGCTAAAACTCAGGGGTGGGTTGAATCGCTGGTTAATATTCTTAATGAGAAAGAGCAACATGGCAGTACTTATATTGCTCTGGTTCAGGAAAACAGCGAGCGGGCTATTTTCGAGCCGCTTATTCGTATCCGTACTCATGGTGTAGACACGGATTACAACCTGAATATTGATTTTGTATTGGGCAGTGAATATCGCAAGATGTGCCACTTGGGTGAGCAACTGCGTGGTTTGATTGAAGATGATGCCTTTATTGAGCGTGGCGAGCGCCGTCAGCCAGTGAGCTCCTTCGAGCAGGCTCTTGATTGGTTAGTTAAGGAATCACGCCGTGGGTTATCTATTCAGCGCTATAAAGGTCTGGGAGAGATGAACCCAGAGCAGTTGTGGGAAACCACTATGGACCCTGAAGGACGTCGTATGCTGCAAGTAACGATTAAAGATGCGATTGCTGCCGATCAGCTGTTCACTACGCTGATGGGGGATGAGGTTGAACCTCGCCGCGCCTTTATCGAGCAAAATGCGCTGAAGGTTGCTAACTTGGACGTGTAGTTAGCGGATTGTCGGATCCAGTCAGCAAAAACATGAAAGGAGCCAATTGGCTCCTTTTATTGTTTGTTTGACCCGTCCTAAATAACGTTGACATATTTTCCAGAGGTTTTAAGGCGAATATGATGAAACAATATGTTAAATGCACGTTGAGGGGCATGAAGGCCAATAGAACGAAAACGTACGCTAAGCTTAGTTTTCGTATGCTAAAGGGTGTACATATAGAAATTAGTTTTATAACTATATGAAAAATAAATTATTTACTTTCTTTGGCGCATGAGATTTGGCAGTCAGCAATGACCTGCCAAATTTTCAGGGGGAGAAAAAAGCGTTGCTATCAGTCAGAAATTTTGATGACGATTTTACCGAATGCACCTCGAGAAAGGTGTTTGAATGCTTCAACCGCCTCACTGAAATTATAAATCTGCTCAATCACCGGCTTGATATTGTGCTGATCGAGGAACGGGTTCATACGATCAAATGATGAACGTGGTGCAACAGCAATCCCACGGATAGTCGTCTGGCGGAAAATCATTGGCATCAGATCAAGCTGAGATGTCTGGCCAGTCAGAAAGCCGACCTGAGCAATAGTACCGGCAACTTTTGTCGCGGCAACCGATTGATTAATGCCATTGCCTCCGGCAACCTCTACCGTAATGTCAGCTCCTTTACCATTGGTCAACTCAAGGACTTTCTTTTCCCAGTCGGGATACTTTTTATAGTTGATCCCCTCATCGGCGCCCAGTGACTTAATACGCTCAAGATTGGCATCATTACTGGACGTCGCAATGACGTGTGCACCGAACGCATGTGCAATCTGTGCAGCAAAAACAGATACTCCCCCCGTTCCTTGTATTAGAACCGTTTGTCCGGGTTGCAGGTTGCCGATATCCATCAGGGAATACCATGCGGTCAGCGCTGCGATAGGGAGTGTTGAGGCTTCCTCATCGGTCATGTTTTCTGGGGCTTTGACTGCGCTGTTCTCATGAATGATCATATATTCTGCTAGGCCACCAGGTAGTGGCATCCCCATACACCACGCCGGCTCATCGGCCGCAGGCTCACCGTCTAACCAGCGTGAATACAGATGTGAATTAACACGTTCGCCTGTGCTGAAGCGGGTTACCCCCTCACCAACAGCGACAATGGTTCCCGCCGCATCGGAAACAGGAATAAGTGCTTTGGGAACCAGATGAGGTTCATAAAACCCCTCCACAATCGCCTTATCTCTAAAATTCAGGGAAACCGCACCCACTTTAATCAAAAGTTCACCTGGCCCCGGCGTTGGCGTCTCAACTTCTTCAAGTTGCAAATTTTCTAGACCGAAATCTTTCAATAACCATGCTTTCATTTTCTGTCGTTTCCACTTTGTATGTGTAAGATGCGGCAATGATAAAGAGGGATGCCTGTGGGAAAAAGCCATAGAAAATTACTTCAGTGTTATTGCAAGGGAAACAATCCGGCTGGGGTATAATCTCCGATATCAGTCATCAGTGGGTGGGATTTTCCTGCGGAGAATAAAAGATATGCGTTCTAACATGCTCGAGTTAATGAATGTTTTTGTTCATGTTGCCGAGCTACGCAGCTTCACTAAAGCCGCTGATGCCTTACAGTTACATCGTCCTGCGGTCAGTAAAGCCATACAACAACTGGAGGATGATTTAGGCGTTAAATTGCTGCATCGCACTACGCGTAGCCTGAGTATGACGGTGGAAGGAGATGAAATTTATCAAAGAGCAAAAGCACTGCTAACCGACGTCAACGAAATGATGGCTTCTGTTTCCCCGAGTCAACCACCTCGCGGACGTCTTCGTATCGATGCTCCACTGGCATTGACGCACGCTATCCTAGTTCCATCTTTAGGTGGATTTCAGGCTATCTACCCTCAAATTGAAGTTGTACTCACCGCTTCGGACCGCATAACGGATCTGATTTCAGAAGGGATAGACTGTGTTATTCGTCTGGGGGAACTTGATGATTCAAGTTTTATCTCACGCCGTGTGGGTAATATTCGTATGGCTACCTGTGCTGCTTCATCATATTTGGAAAAATACGGCATTCCCTTGACGCCGGATGATCTCGTGCAACACAAAGCCGTTAATTTTTTTAGTGAACACAGCCGTGAAGTTATGGAATGGAAGTTCAAAATGAATGGGGAAGTTATCTCGCGACGACCAGAAAGCGGCATGTTAGTTAACAATTCAGATGTGCTGCTATCTTGCGGTCTGGCTGGTCTGGGTATACTTCATGCTTTGAGTACTGCGTTGGAACCCCATATCCAGTCCGGCGAACTGACAGAAGTATTAACTGACTATGCAACCGTAACTAAACCCGTTTCCATTTTGTACCCTGACCGGCAGTACCTATCACCTAAAGTCCGGGTATTTATAGACTGGTTCTGCGAAATATTTGCAAAACAGCATCAACGTTAAGCAAATCATAAACCTCAGCGAAAATATTCAGGCGTCGTAAAAGTCGTTTGCTACCACCCTCACATAAAAAATCCTAACAATACATATTCTCCTTTATTTCCCGAAAATACTTAAAAAGGTTTTTACGCAAGAGATAAAAGGGGCGTAATAATCAATCAGTATCTTGCGTAATAAAATTGTAGTTTGGAGAGTTATTCTTACTGTTTACTTATTTATATTAATTTATTTTTTGCGATTAAAAATGTGAAATTAAATATTGATATTATTTTCATATCAAGATTGTTGTAAAAATAAATTATTTTATATCGATATTTACCCATATTCTTACCAATTAATCTTTTTTGTGGCTAAGTGATTTTTTGCGATTAAAAAGTAATATGCAAAAATTTAAAGTAAATATAAGCATATTTACTTATAAAATCAGAGTTAAATTTTAATTAATTAATTGAATTTTAATGATAAATTAATTTTATTTGATGCGTTAAAATAGGCGATTTGGAGAGAATATCAATTCCTGATGATATGCTTGGGGTTAGTTGTGGATAACCTGAGAGTAAAAGAGTAATTTTTCATATGATAGAAAAATTCGAGGGTGAATTTTATTGGTTTCGTTGTTTATGTAAAATATAGCCATATCTGTATATTTTAATGTTAATTTAATTTTTATTGTATGATTTTATTGAGTTTATTTTATATTTCTTAATATTTCTTAAATTTTCCCAATGATGTAAAAATTATTTAAAACAACGCATTTTTATGGTTTATTTAATTTTTTTATTGTAATTATTATTGTTATTAAACCATATAAATTGTTTTGTTGGGTGTTTTAAGCTGGTTTGGTGTATTTATTTTGAAATAAAAAACTAATTTATGTCGATTGTTGCATTACTTAGTTCGCATACTCCTTTTCTTATGGGGTAATATGTATGTTGTTTATGCATAGTGCCCATATACCCTAAAAATGTGGCCTTAAATAACACGAATTCAGTGTGGTAGAGGATTTTTATCACGCAGGAATGCTAATTTTTTATTAGAAATCGTTAGCAATACTTAAGGATATAAAGGAGTTATTCAAGTATGAATACAAATGCCAGTTTATTGGTAAATTCAGGAAGTGGTGCCTCTCAGGTTGTTTCTCTTGATGCAGGCAAACCGATCAAAATCAAAATCCAACCCGGTAGTAAATACCTTCTTAAGAATAATGATAATAACTTTGCACCGGAGAACATCACACTTCTGCGCAATGGTGATGATCTGTGCATTATTCTTGAAGGTGATACAACACCGGCAGTGGTTATTGAAGACTATTATGTTGCTGGTAATAGTGAACCGCTATTAGGTATGGCCGAGGATGGCCAACTTTATGCCTATATGGTGACGGATGGTTCATCTTTCGGTGAAGGCTATCTTTTTGATAATGGAGCTTTTGCTCCCGCAGCGCTAGGCGGTATGCCGTTGGGCGATGGCGCTTATCTATTTGAAGAAACCGATCATGATATGGGGCTGTTGGCTCTATGGCCATGGTTCTTGGGTGCGGCAGCGCTTACAGGTGCGGGCATTGCAATCTATCAGCATAACAAGGATGATGATAATGATTCTTCCCCAGCTCCGGTAACGCCTCCTCCGGTAAGAGAAGCCTCTGTACCAACACTGGAGGGTGCTCTGGATCAGACGGGTAACATTACTGGTCCTATCGCGGACGGTTCTTTTACCGATGAAAATCATCCGGTCATCTATGGTACTGGTTATGCCGGTGACACCATCAATGTTTATGATAATGGTCAATTAATTGGTACTGCGATTGTTGCTGCTGATGGTACCTGGAGCTTGAAGCCAGAGACCGCGCTGATCGATGGTGCTCATAACATCACCATTACCCAATCTAACTCAGATGGCTCCACAAGTAAGCCATCTGATGGTTTATCTTTTACTGTTGATACCGCTGCCCCAGTAAGACCGCTGTTTGGCGATATCATCGATAATGTGGGTTCTATCACTGGTCCAATTGCCAATGGTGCAACCACCGATGACGCTCGTCCTGAAGTGACTGGTACCGGTGAACCGGGTAATACCATTACTATTTTTATTGGTGGTAAAGAAGCCGGTAAGGCGCTTATCGACGGTAATGGGCACTGGAGCTGGACACCTGAAACAGATTTAGCAGATGGTCATTATCAACTGACTATCACTGAAACTGATAAAGCAGGCAACGTCAGCCCTGTTTCACCAACATTTGACTTTAATGTTGATACTACTGCGCCAGCTAAACCGATCGTTCCAGAAGCTATTGATAATATTGGTGATATCACCGGTCCAATCAAGCCGGGTGATAAGACTGATGATACCAAACCGGAATTTAACGGTGAAGGCACGCCGGGCGACACCATCATCATTAAAGATGGTGATGACATTATCGGCTCCGTAGTTATCCCAGAAGACGGTAAGTGGGAGTGGACGCCAGAAGAGCCGATGGGCGAAGGCGATCACAGCATTACTGTGACCGAGAAAGACCCGGCGGGCAATGAAAGTGAGCCATCCGATCCAATCGAGTTTGAAATTGACACCACTCCGCCAACCAAACCGATCGTTCCAGAAGTCATTGATAATGTTGGTGATATCACCGGTCCAATCAAGCCGGGTGATAAGACTGATGATACCAAACCGGAATTTAACGGTGAAGGCACGCCGGGCGACACCATCATCATTAAAGATGGTGATGACATTATCGGCTCCGTAGTTATCCCAGAAGACGGTAAGTGGGAGTGGACGCCAGAAGAGCCGATGGGCGAAGGCGATCACAGCATTACTGTGACCGAGAAAGACCCGGCGGGCAATGAAAGTGAGCCATCCGATCCAATCGCGTTTGAAATTGACACCGTTCCACCGGTGAAACCAACCGTACCGGAAGTCACCGATAATACCGGTGATAAAACCGGTGCCATCGAGCCGGGTGATGTGACCGACGAAAACAAACCGGAATTCAACGGTGAAGGGACGCCGGGCGACACCATCATCATTAAAGACGGTGAAGACATCATCGGCTCCGTGGTTATTCCAGAAGACGGTAAGTGGGAGTGGACGCCAGAAGAACCACTGGCCGACGGCGATCACAGCATTACCGTGACCGAGAAAGATCCGGCGGGCAATGAGAGTGTGCCATCCGATCCAATCGAGTTTGAAATTGACACCGTTCCACCGGTGAAACCAACCGTACCGGAAGCCACCGATAATACCGGTGATAAAACCGGTGCTATCAAGCCGGGTGATGTGACCGACGAAAACAAACCGGAATTCAACGGTGAAGGGACGCCGGGCGACACCATCATCATTAAAGACGGTGATGACGTCATTGGCTCCGTGGTTATTCCAGAAGACGGTAAGTGGAACTGGACGCCAGAAGAACCACTGGCCGACGGCGAGCACAGCATTACCGTGACCGAGAAAGATCCGGCGGGCAATGAGAGTGTGCCATCCGATCCGATCGCATTTGAAATTGACACCGTTCCACCGGTGAAACCAACCGTACCGGAAGCCACCGATAATACCGGTGATAAAACCGGTGCTATCAAGCCGGGTGATGTGACCGACGAAAACAAACCGGAATTCAACGGTGAAGGGACGCCGGGCGACACCATCATCATTAAAGACGGTGATGACGTCATTGGCTCCGTGGTTATCCCAGAAGACGGTAAGTGGGAGTGGACGCCAGAAGAACCACTGGCCGACGGCGATCACAGCATTACCGTGACCGAGAAAGATCCGGCGGGCAATGAGAGTGTGCCATCCGATCCGATCGCGTTTGAAATTGACACCGTTCCACCGGTGAAACCAACCGTACCGGAAGCCACCGATAATACCGGTGATAAAACCGGTGCCATCAAGCCGGGTGATGTGACCGACGAAAACAAACCGGAATTCAACGGTGAAGGGACGCCGGGCGACACCATCATCATTAAAGACGGTGATGACGTCATTGGCTCCGTGGTTATCCCAGAAGACGGTAAGTGGGAGTGGACGCCAGAAGAACCACTGGCCGACGGCGAGCACAGCATTACCGTGACCGAGAAAGATCCGGCGGGCAATGAGAGTGTGCCATCCGATCCGATCGCGTTTGAAATTGACACCGTTCCACCGGTGAAACCAACCGTACCGGAAGCCACCGACAAAACCGGCGATGAAACGGGCCCAATCAGTTCGGGTGATGTGACCGACGAAAACAAACCGGAATTCAACGGTGAAGGGACGCCGGGCGACACCATCATCATTAAAGACGGTGATGACGTCATTGGCTCCGTGGTTATTCCAGAAGACGGTAAGTGGAACTGGACGCCAGAAGAACCACTGGCCGACGGCGATCACAGCATTACCGTGACCGAGAAAGACCCGGCGGGCAATGAAAGTGTGCCATCCGATCCGATCGAGTTTGAAGTTGACACCGTTCCACCGGTGAAACCAACCGTACCGGAAGCCACCGATAATACCGGTGATAAAACCGGTGCTATCAAGCCGGGTGATGTGACCGACGAAAACAAACCGGAATTCAACGGTGAAGGGACGCCGGGCGACACCATCATCATTAAAGACGGTGATGACGTCATTGGCTCCGTGGTTATCCCAGAAGACGGTAAGTGGGAGTGGACGCCAGAAGAACCACTGGCCGACGGCGATCACAGCATTACTGTGACCGAGAAAGATCCGGCGGGCAATGAGAGTGTGCCATCCGATCCGATCGCGTTTGAAATTGACACCGTTCCACCGGTGAAACCAGCGGTACCGGAAGCCACCGATAATACCGGTGATAAAACCGGTGCCATCAAGCCGGGTGATGTGACCGACGAAAACAAACCGGAATTCAACGGTGAAGGGACGCCGGGCGACACCATCATCATTAAAGACGGTGATGACGTCATTGGCTCCGTGATTATCCCAGAAGACGGTAAGTGGAACTGGACGCCAGAAGAACCACTGGCCGACGGCGATCACAGCATTACCGTGACCGAGAAAGACCCGGCGGGCAATGAGAGTGTGCCATCCGATCCGATTGCGTTTGAAATTGACACCGTTCCACCGGTGAAACCAGCGGTACCGGAAGCCACCGATAATACCGGTGATAAAACCGGTGCCATCAATCCGGGTGATGTGACCGACGAAACCAAACCGGAATTCAACGGTGAAGGGACGCCGGGCGACACCATCATCATTAAAGACGGTGAAGACATCATCGGCTCCGTGGTTATCCCAGAAGACGGTAAGTGGGAATGGACGCCGGAAACCGATCTGGAAGACGGTGAGCACAGCATTACCGTGACCGAGAAAGATCCGGCGGGCAATGAGAGTGTGCCATCCGATCCGATCGAATTTGTGGTAGATACCATTCCATCGGATGCGCCGGCAGCACCAACCATCATGGATAATACTGGTGATAAGACGGGCGCTATCAAGCCAGGTGACCAAACCGACGAGACCAAACCAGAGTTCAGCGGTGAAGGTACGGCGGGCGACGTTATCAAGATCCTTGATAATGGAGAAGTGATTGGTTCAACCTCCGTTGCTGAAGACGGTACTTGGACCTTTACACCGGAAACGCCGCTGGCGGACGGCGATCACAGTATCACCCTGACCGAAACGGATCCTGCGGGCAACGAAAGTGTCCCATCGGCACCGATTGCGTTTGTGGTAGATACCATTCCACCGGATGCACCAACGGCACCAAGCATCACCGATAATACCGGTGATAAGACGGGCGCTATCAAGCCAGGTGACCAAACCGACGAAACCAAACCAGAGTTCAACGGTGAAGGGACTGCGGGCGACGTTATCAAGATCCTTGATAACGGAGAAGTGATTGGCTCAACTACCGTTGGTGAAGACGGCACTTGGACCTTTACACCGGAAACGCCGCTGGCGGAAGGCGATCACAGTATCACCCTGACCGAAACGGATCCTGCGGGCAACGAAAGTGTCCCATCGGCACCGATTGCGTTTGTGGTAGATACCATTCCACCGGATGCACCAACGGCACCAAGCATCACCGATAATACCGGTGATAAGACGGGCGCTATCAAGCCAGGTGACCAAACCGACGAAACCAAACCAGAGTTCAACGGTGAAGGGACTGCGGGCGACGTTATCAAGATCCTTGATAACGGAGAAGTGATTGGCTCAACTACCGTTGGTGAAGACGGCACTTGGACCTTTACACCGGAAACGCCGCTGGCAGATGGTGAACACAGCATCACCTTGACTGAAACCGATCCGGCGGGTAACGAAAGTGTCCCATCGGCACCGATTGCGTTTGTGGTAGATACCATTCCACCGGATGCACCAACGGCACCAAGCATCACCGATAATACCGGTGATAAGACGGGCGCTATCAAGCCAGGTGACCAAACCGACGAAACCAAACCAGAGTTCAACGGTGAAGGGACGGCGGGCGACGTTATCAAGATCCTTGATAACGGAGAAGTGATTGGCTCAACTACCGTTGGTGAAGACGGCACTTGGACCTTTACACCGGAAACGCCGCTGGCGGAAGGCGATCACAGTATCACCCTGACCGAAACGGATCCGGCGGGCAACGAAAGTGTCCCATCGGCACCGATTGCGTTTGTGGTAGATACCACTGCACCGGATGCACCAACGGCACCAACCATCATTGATGATACCGGCGCTAAGACGGGCGCTATCAATGCAGGCGATGAAACCGACGATACCAAACCAGAGTTTAAGGGTGAAGGGACGGCGGGCGACGTTATCAAGATCCTTGATAACGGAGAAGTGATTGGCTCAACTACCGTTGGTGAAGACGGTACTTGGACCTTTACACCGGAAACGCCGCTGGCGGAAGGCGATCACAGTATCACCCTGACCGAAACTGACCCGGCGGGCAACGAAAGTGTCCCATCGGCACCGATTGCGTTTGTGGTAGATACCACTGCACCGGATGCACCAACGGCACCAACCATCATTGATGATACTGGCGCTAAGACGGGCGCTATCAATGCAGGCGATGAAACCGACGATACCAAACCAGAGTTTAAGGGTGAAGGTACGGCGGGCGACGTTATCAAGATCCTTGATAACGGAGAAGTGATTGGCTCAGCCACCGTTGGTGAAGACGGTACTTGGACCTTTACACCGGAAGCTGAACTGAAGAACGGCGAGCATAGTATCACCCTGACTGAAACCGACCCGGCGGGCAACGAAAGTGTCCCATCGGCACCGATTGCGTTTGTAGTGGATACTGGAATACCGGATACACCAGCAGCACCGACCATCGCAGATGATGTAGGTAGTAAGACTGGGGCCATCAACTCTGGCGATCAGACCGACGATACCAAACCGGAATTCAGTGGTGAAGGTACGCCGGGCGACGTTATTAAGATCATGGATAACGGTGACGTGATTGGCTCTGTGGTTATTCCTGAAGATGGCAAGTGGGACTGGACGCCGGAAGCTCCGTTGGCGGAAGGCGAACACAGCATCACCCTGACCGAAACGAATCCGGCAGGCAGCGAAAGTAATCCATCGGCACCGATTGAGTTTGTGGTAGATACCACCGCACCGGATGCGCCGGCAGTACCAAGCATCACCGATAATACCGGTGATAAGACGGGCGTTATCAATCCAGGCGATGAAACCGACGATACCAAACCAGAGTTTAAGGGTGAAGGTACGGCAGGTGACGTTATTAAGATCATGGATAACGGAGAAGTGATTGGCTCAGCCACCGTTGGTGAAGACGGTACTTGGACCTTTACACCGGAAACACCACTGGCGGAAGGCGATCACAGTATCACCCTGACCGAAACTGACCCGGCGGGCAACGAAAGTGTTCCATCGGCACCGATTGCGTTTGTGGTAGATACCACCGCACCGGATGCGCCGGCAGTACCAAGTGTTACCGATAATACCGGTGATAAGACGGGCGCTATCAATTCAGGCGACCAGACCGACGAAACTAAACCAGAGTTCAACGGTGAAGGTACGGCGGGCGACGTTATCAAGATCCTTGATAACGGAGAAGTGATTGGTTCAACCACCGTTGGTGAAGACGGCACTTGGACCTTTACACCGGAAACGCCGCTGGCGGAAGGCGATCACAGTATCACTCTGACTGAAACCGACCCGGCGGGCAACGAAAGTGTCCCATCGGCACCGATTGAGTTTGTGGTAGATACCACCGCACCGGATGCGCCGGCAGTACCAAGCATCACCGATAATACCGGTGATAAGACGGGCGTTATCAATCCAGGCGATGAAACCGACGATACCAAACCAGAGTTTAAGGGTGAAGGTACGGCGGGCGACGTTATTAAGATCCTTGATAACGGAGAAGTGATTGGCTCAGCCACCGTTGGTGAAGACGGTACTTGGACCTTTACACCGGAAACACCACTGGCGGAAGGCGATCACAGTATCACCCTGACCGAAACTGACCCGGCGGGCAACGAAAGTGTTCCATCGGCACCGATTGCGTTTGTGGTAGATACCACCGCACCGGATGCTCCAGCAGCACCGACCATCACTGATGATGTAGGTGATAAGACGGGCGTTATCAATTCAGGCGATGAAACCGACGATACCAAACCAGAGTTTAAGGGTGAAGGTACGGCGGGCGACGTTATCAAGATCCTTGATAATGGAGAAGTGATTGGTTCAACCACCGTTGGTGAAGACGGCACTTGGACCTTTACACCGGAAACTGAACTGAAGAATGGCGATCATAGTATCACCCTGACTGAAACCGACCCGGCGGGCAACGAAAGTGTCCCATCGGCACCGATTGAGTTTGTGGTTAATACTGATATACCGGATGCACCGGCAGCACCGACCATCACTGATGATGTAGGTGATAAGACCGGCGCTATCAATTCAGGTGACGAGACCGACGATACCAAACCGGAATTCAGCGGTGAAGGTAACGCGAAAGATGTCATCAAGATCCTTGATAACGGAGAAGTGATTGGCTCGGTTACCGTTGGTGACGATGGTAAGTGGGACTGGACGCCGGAAGCTCCGTTGGCGGAAGGCGATCATAGCATCACCATCACTGAAACGAATCCGGCGGGCAACGAAAGTAATCCATCGACTCCGATTGAGTTTGTCGTGGATACCACTGCACCAGCTAAACCGGCTATTGATAGCGTTATTGATGATGAAGGTTCGGTTACTGGCCCAATTATTAACGGCGGCGTTACCGATGATACAACCCCAATCTTCTCAGGTGAAGGTGATGCGGGCGATATCATCACGTTGACTGATAATGAAGGCACAGTTATTGGTAGCGTGAAAGTTGATGAAAACGGTAGCTGGAAATTTACCCCAGAAACGCCGTTAGCAGAAGGCGATCACAGCATTACCGTGACTGAAACTGACCCGGCGGGCAACAAGAGTGAGCCATCCGATCCGTTTACGTTTACCGTGGATACCACTCCGCCAGATCTGACTAAATTAGCTATTACCGGCGTTGAAGATAACGTAGGTGAAGTTACCGGAAATATCCTTGATGGTAAGTCAACCGATGATGCTAGCCCGGTTATTACCGGTACCGGTACCAAAGGTGACACCATTGTGGTGTACGCAAAAGATACCACCGGTAACCATGAAATTGGTCGTGCAACGGTTGGGGATGATGGCAAGTGGAGTCTGGAACCAACCACGCCGTTACTGCCAGGTAGCAACGTACTGACCGCGGTAGAAATCGATCCGGCGGGTAATGCGACTGAACCAAGTGCAACCTATACCATCACGTTGGATATTTCTAAACCAACAGAGCCAGTGATTGTTAACGTACTGGATGATGTGGGTCCTATCACGGGCGCATTACAAAAAGGTGATGTGACCGACGATAACAAACCAACCATTACGGGTACGGCTGAAGCTGGCTATATCGTTCGCATTTATGACGGTGCAACCCTGTTAGGTTCTGTGACTGCTGACACCAAAGGCGTGTGGACATTTACACCAACCACCGCTCTGGCTGATGGCCAGCACAGCATCACTGCGACGGCGACCAGCACGATTGGTCAAACTAGCAAGCCAACCGGTATCTTCAATTTTGAAGTGGATACCAAGGCACCACTGGCAGCAGATAGCCTGAAGATCACCGATGATGTGGGTGATTATAAAGGCGAACTGAAAGACGGTGATACTACCGATGACGCTACACCAACCTTCAGCGGTAAGGCCGAAGCCAACAGCACCGTGACTATCTATAACGGTGATAAAGAAATTGGTTCAGCGAAAGCGGATGCTAGCGGTAACTGGTCAATTACGCCAAGTACTCCATTGACAGACGGTGACTATGCGTTCAGCACGGTTGTGACGGATAAAGCGGGTAACGTAAGTCCTGCAACACCAGATGTTCACATCACCATTGATACTACCGGCGTGGTGGTTAGCATTACTCATCTGGTAGATGATGTGGGCGCTATCACGGGTGATATCACACCAAATGGCGTAACCGACGATACTAAACCAGAAATCATTGGTACCGGTAAAGCGGGCAGCACCATCAAGATTTACGACGGTGCGGTTAAGTTAGGTGAAACGACCGTTAAGGCCGATGGCTCTTGGAGCTTTACACCGACGACTGCCTTAAATGAAGGTAAACATAGTATCACGGCAACGGCAACGGATAAGGCGGGTAATATCAGCCCGGCAACGTCTGCGTTTGAATTTACCGTAGATACTACTGCGCCATCGATCCCAACCATTGACTCAGCTAAAGACGACGTGGGCACGATTCAGGGACCACTGGCCAACGGTGGCGTGACGGATGACTCTACACCAACGCTGATTGGTAAAGCAGAGAAAGGCAGTACTGTCATCGTTTATGACGGTGAAGCAGTGCTGGGTTCTACTGTTGCAGACAGTAATGGTGATTGGAGCTTTACACCTGCTACCCCAGTTCTGGAAGGCGAGCATAAGTTCCATGTGACCGCGACTGATGCGGCAGGTAACGTGAGTCCGAAGTCAGCCGACTTCGTGCTGACCACGGATTACACCGCGCCAGACTTCAGTAAGCTGGCTATCACTGGTGTGGATGATCAGGTAGGTGCAACCACCGGTAACGTGTTGTCCGGCGGTGAAACCGACGATACGCGTCCAACCATTAGCGGTACCGGCACTAAGGGTGACACCATTTTTGTGTATACCCATGACAGCGCCGGCGATCGTCTGATTGGCACCACGGTCGTTAAGGCAGATGGTACTTGGACCATGCAACCTGAGTCACCGTTACTGACGGGTGAGAACAAGTTCACGGCGAAAGAGATGGATCCAGTGGGCAACAAGGTTGGCCCGTGTGCGGAATACGTTGTGACACTGAACGTGACCCCGCCAGAGCCACCGGTGATTGTGCGCGTGGAAGACAACGTGAATAACGCAGATAATGCGGTAGTTTACGTACAAAAAGCGGGCCTGACCGATGACAACACGCCGACCATTGTAGGTACGGCGGTGGCCAACGGTATTGTCACCATCTATAACAACGATGTGGCAATTGGTTCGGTGAAAGTGGGCGCTGACAGTCAGTGGACCTTTACACCAACACTGGCAGACGGCAAGTACAACATCCGTGCTGATGTGACTGACACTATTGGCAGAACCAGTACCAAAACCGGTATTTTTGATTTTACCGTGGATACCACACCACCGAGCAAAGCGACAGATCTGGTTGTCACCGACAATGAAGGGTCTAAGACGGGTGCACTGACCAGCGGTGAGATTACTGATGACAGTACGCCAACCTTTACCGGCAAGGCAGAAGCCAACGGCACGGTCACTATTTATAACGGTGAGACGGCGTTGGGTACGGCTAACGTGGACGGTAGCGGTAACTGGACGTTTACTCCGGATGTGGCACTGGCTGATGGTGACTATACCTTCACCATCAAAGTGACCGATATGGCGGGTAACACCGGTGCGGCGACGGATACGTTTAATCTGACCATTGATACTACTGATGTAACAGTAAAAATCACCAAGTTGCTGGATGATGTGGGCAGCATTACGGGTCCTATCACGCCAACCACCGGAGTGACTGACGACACGCGTCCGGAAATCATTGGTGAAGGCAAAGTGGGTAGCATCATCAAGGTGTACGATGGTGAAAACCTGCTGGGCTCTACAACAGTGAAAGCTGATAAGAGCTGGAGCTTTACGCCAACGTCAGATCTGGGTCAGGGCAGTCACAGCATTACGGCGACAGCCACCGATCTGGCGGGTAATACTAGCCCGGCGACCTCACCGTTTGTGTTCGAGATTGACACGGTGAAACCGTCAGTACCAACCATTGAGTCAGCCACCGATGACGTGGGTGATATTCAGGATCCACTGAGTAACAACAGTTGGACCGATGACCCGACGCCAACGCTGATTGGTAAAGCCGAAAACGGCAGTATCGTGAAAGTGTATGACGGCTCAGCCTTCCTCGGCTCGGTTATTGCGAACGACACCACGGGTGAGTGGAGCTTCACACCGGTATCGGGTTTATCCGAAGGGCCACACACCTTTACGGTTACGGCCACGGATAAGGCGGGTAACATCAGTGATAAATCGGCAAACTTTGTGTTGACGCTGGACTTTACCGGTCCTGACCTGACCAAACTGGCGATCACCGGCGTGGATGATCAGGTAGGTGCAACCACCGGTAACGTGTTGTCCGGCGGTGAAACCGACGATACGCGTCCAACCATTAGCGGTACCGGCACTAAGGGTGACACCATTTTTGTGTATACCCATGACAGCGCCGGCGATCGTCTGATTGGCACCACGGTCGTTAAGGCAGATGGTACTTGGACCATGCAACCTGAGTCACCGTTACTGACGGGTGAGAACAAGTTCACGGCGAAAGAGATGGATCCAGTGGGCAACAAGGTTGGCCCGTGTGCGGAATACGTTGTGACACTGAACGTGACCCCGCCAGAGCCACCGGTGATTGTGCGCGTGGAAGACAACGTGAATAACGCAGATAATGCGGTAGTTTACGTACAAAAAGCGGGCCTGACCGATGACAACACGCCGACCATTGTAGGTACGGCGGTGGCCAACGGTATTGTCACCATCTATAACAACGATGTGGCAATTGGTTCGGTGAAAGTGGGCGCTGACAGTCAGTGGACCTTTACACCAACACTGGCAGACGGCAAGTACAACATCCGTGCTGATGTGACTGATACTATTGGCAGAACCAGTACCAAAACCGGTATTTTTGATTTTACCGTGGATACCACACCACCGAGCAAAGCGACAGATCTGGTTGTCACCGACAATGAAGGGTCTAAGACGGGTGCACTGACCAGCGGTGAGATTACTGATGACAGTACGCCAACCTTTACCGGCAAGGCAGAAGCCAACGGCACGGTCACTATTTATAACGGTGAGACGGCGTTGGGTACGGCTAACGTGGACGGTAGCGGTAACTGGACGTTTACTCCGGATGTGGCACTGGCTGATGGTGACTATACCTTCACCATCAAAGTGACCGATATGGCGGGTAACACCGGTGCGGCGACGGATACGTTTAATCTGACCATTGATACTACTGATGTAACAGTAAAAATCACCAAGTTGCTGGATGATGTGGGCAGCATTACGGGTCCTATCACGCCAACCACCGGAGTGACTGACGACACGCGTCCGGAAATCATTGGTGAAGGCAAAGTGGGTAGCATCATCAAGGTGTACGATGGTGAAAACCTGCTGGGCTCTACAACAGTGAAAGCTGATAAGAGCTGGAGCTTTACGCCAACGTCAGATCTGGGTCAGGGCAGTCACAGCATTACGGCGACAGCCACCGATCTGGCGGGTAATACTAGCCCGGCGACCTCACCGTTTGTGTTCGAGATTGACACGGTGAAACCGTCAGTACCAACCATTGAGTCAGCCACCGATGACGTGGGTGATATTCAGGATCCACTGAGTAACAACAGTTGGACCGATGACCCGACGCCAACGCTGATTGGTAAAGCCGAAAACGGCAGTATCGTGAAAGTGTATGACGGCTCAGCCTTCCTCGGCTCGGTTATTGCGAACGACACCACGGGTGAGTGGAGCTTCACACCGGTATCGGGTTTATCCGAAGGGCCACACACCTTTACGGTTACGGCTACGGATAAGGCGGGTAACATCAGTGATAGATCGGCAAACTTTGTGTTGACGCTGGACTTTACCGGTCCTGACCTGACCAAACTGGCGATCACCGGCGTGGATGATCAGGTAGGTGCAACCACCGGTAACGTGTTGTCCGGCGGTGAAACCGACGATACGCGTCCAACCATTAGCGGTACCGGCACTAAGGGTGACACCATTTTTGTGTATACCCATGACAGCGCCGGCGATCGTCTGATTGGCACCACGGTCGTTAAGGCAGATGGTACTTGGACCATGCAACCTGAGTCACCGTTACTGACGGGTGAGAACAAGTTCACGGCGAAAGAGATGGATCCAGTGGGCAACAAGGTTGGCCCGTGTGCGGAATACGTTGTGACACTGAACGTGACCCCGCCAGAGCCACCGGTGATTGTGCGCGTGGAAGACAACGTGAATAACGCAGATAATGCGGTAGTTTACGTACAAAAAGCGGGCCTGACCGATGACAACACGCCGACCATTGTAGGTACGGCGGTGGCCAACGGTATTGTCACCATCTATAACAACGATGTGGCAATTGGTTCGGTGAAAGTGGGCGCTGACAGTCAGTGGACCTTTACACCAACACTGGCAGACGGCAAGTACAACATCCGTGCTGATGTGACTGATACTATTGGCAGAACCAGTACCAAAACCGGTATTTTTGATTTTACCGTGGATACCACACCACCGAGCAAAGCGACAGATCTGGTTGTCACCGACAATGAAGGGTCTAAGACGGGTGCACTGACCAGCGGTGAGATTACTGATGACAGTACGCCAACCTTTACCGGCAAGGCAGAAGCCAACGGCACGGTCACTATTTATAACGGTGAGACGGCGTTGGGTACGGCTAACGTGGACGGTAGCGGTAACTGGACGTTTACTCCGGATGTGGCACTGGCTGATGGTGACTATACCTTCACCATCAAAGTGACCGATATGGCGGGTAACACCGGTGCGGCGACGGATACGTTTAATCTGACCATTGATACTACTGATGTAACAGTAAAAATCACCAAGTTGCTGGATGATGTGGGCAGCATTACGGGTCCTATCACGCCAACCACCGGAGTGACTGACGACACGCGTCCGGAAATCATTGGTGAAGGCAAAGTGGGTAGCATCATCAAGGTGTACGATGGTGAAAACCTGCTGGGCTCTACAACAGTGAAAGCTGATAAGAGCTGGAGCTTTACGCCAACGTCAGATCTGGGTCAGGGCAGTCACAGCATTACGGCGACAGCCACCGATCTGGCGGGTAATACTAGCCCGGCGACCTCACCGTTTGTGTTCGAGATTGACACGGTGAAACCGTCAGTACCAACCATTGAGTCAGCCACCGATGACGTGGGTGATATTCAGGATCCACTGAGTAACAACAGTTGGACCGATGACCCGACGCCAACGCTGATTGGTAAAGCCGAAAACGGCAGTATCGTGAAAGTGTATGACGGCTCAGCCTTCCTCGGCTCGGTTATTGCGAACGACACCACGGGTGAGTGGAGCTTCACACCGGTATCGGGTTTATCCGAAGGGCCACACACCTTTACGGTTACGGCTACGGATAAGGCGGGTAACATCAGTGATAGATCGGCAAACTTTGTGTTGACGCTGGACTTTACCGGTCCTGACCTGACCAAACTGGCGATCACCGGCGTGGACGATCAGGTTGGTGCAACCACCGGTAATGTGCTGTCAGGTAAAACAACTGACGACACGCGTCCAACCATCAGCGGTACCGGCACCAAGGGTGACACCATTTTTGTGTATACCCATGACAGCGCCGGCGATCGTCTGATTGGCACCACGGTCGTTAAGGCTGACGGTACTTGGACTATGAGACCGGCAGAAGAGCTGAATTCTGGCGAGAACAAGTTCACGGCGAAAGAGATGGATCCAGTGGGCAACAAGGTTGGTCCGTGTGCAGAATACATTATTACTGTAGATGGCACAGTACCAGCAGTGCCAACCATTGATACCGTGGCGGATGACGTAGGTACTATTACCGGTAATTTAACTTCCGGTGATTCTACTGACGACAACAAACCAACTATCTCTGGTACAGCGGCTTCGGCCAAGGGCGGAACGGTTACTATCTATAACGATGGTGCAAAAATCGGTACGGCAACGGTTGATGCAGACGGTAAGTGGACATTCACTCCGGCGACAGCACTGGCTGACGGTTCGTATAAGATCACGGTTGATGCGACCAATACGGTCGGTCAAACCAGCGATAAGAGCGATGCCTTCAACTTTACTGTTGATACCATTGCACCATCAGCGGTAACCGATCTGGTGATCACTGATGACGAGGGTACTTATCAAGGGCCACTGAAAAACAACGATACCACCGATGACAATACGCCAACCTTTACCGGTAAGGCTGAAGCCAACGGCATCGTGACTATCTATGATGGTTCAACGGCTCTGGGTTCTGTCAAAGCAGGTAGCGATGGTAGCTGGACGTTCACACCGAGCGCGCTGGATGATGGTAAATATGAGTTCAGTACCAAGGTAACGGATGCAGCGGGTAATACCGGTGCGGCGACGCCAGTGGTGAATATCACTGTTGATACCGGTGTGTTAACGGTGAAAATCACTAAGCTGGAAGATAACGTTGGCGATATCACTGGCGCTATTAAGGCTGATGGTTTCACTGATGATACTCAACCAGAAGTGATTGGTACCACTAAAGCGAACAGTATTGTTAAAGTCTACGACGGTGTAACGTTGATAGGTTCAACTACGGCAGATGTAAATGGTGACTGGAGCTTTACGCCAGCAACCTCATTGGCTCAGGGCGAACACAGTATTACTGCTATTGCGACCGATACGGCGGGTAACACCAGTGCCGCAACGGAGGCGTTCAAGTTTACCGTTGATACGACGAAACCGACCGTACCGACCATTGATTCAGCTGAGGACAACGTGGGTGCTATTACCGGACCTATGATCAGCGGTAGCTATACGGATGATCCGACGCCAACGCTGAGCGGTAAAGCTGAGAAAGGCAGCACTGTAAGCGTGTATGACGGTACGGATCTGTTGGGTACAACGACGGCGAACAGCGATGGTGAGTGGACGTTCACTACTGACACAATGACTGAGACCACGCACACATTCCACGTAACGGCGACGGATACTGCGGGTAACGTTAGTCCGAAATCAAATGATTTCGTGCTGAATATGGACTTCACCAAGCCGGATGAGAGCAAGCTAGCTATCACCGGTGTGGACGATCAGGTGGGTAGTTTCACCGGTAACGTCAAGTCAGGCGAAACCACCGACGACACGCGTCCAACCATCAGCGGTACCGGTACCAAAGGTGACATTATTATTGTGTACACCAAAGACAGTACCGATAACCATGTGATTGGCTCGGTGAAAGTGGGTGATGACGGCAAGTGGAGCCTGCAACCAGCAACAGCGCTGGCGCTTGGTGAAAACGTATTCACTGCGGTAGAAATGGACCCAGCGGGTAACAAGACTGCGCCAAGTGCGGAGTACACCATTAACCTGAGTACGGATGTGCCATTAGCGCCAACCATTGATACCGTGGCGGATGACGTAGGTACCATCACCGGTGACTTAAAAGACGGTGATACAACTGACGACACCAAACCAACTATCTCTGGTACAGCGGCTTCGGCCAAGGGCGGAACGGTTACTATCTATAACGATGGTACCAAAATCGGTACAGCAACGGTTGATGCAGACGGTAAGTGGACATTCACTCCGGCGACAGCACTGGCTGACGGTTCGTATAAGATCACGGTTGATGCGACCAATACGGTCGGTCAAACCAGCGAGAAGAGCGATGCCTTCAACTTTACTGTTGATACTGTTGCGCCGGGAGCGGTAACCGATCTGGTGATCAGTGATGATGTGGGTGATTACAAAGGGCCACTGAAAGATAACGATACCACCGATGACAATACGCCAACCTTCACCGGTAAGGCTGAAGCCAACGGCATCGTGACTATCTATGATGGTTCAACGGCTCTGGGTTCTGTCAAAGCAGGTAGCGATGGTAGCTGGACGTTCACACCGACCGCGGTGGCAGATGGTAAACATGAGTTCAGTACCAAGGTAACGGATGCAGCGGGTAATACCGGTGCGGCGACACCATTGGTACATATCACTGTGGATACCAGTACGGTCACTATAGCAATCACCAAGTTGGAGGATAACGTTGGTAGTATCACTGGCGCTATTAAGGCTGATGGTTTCACCGACGATACTCAACCAGAAGTGATTGGTACGGCTAAAGCGGACAGTATTGTCAACGTTTACGACGGTGCAACGCTGATAGGTTCAACTACGGCAGATGCAACAGGTAACTGGACATTTACACCAGCGACCGCATTGAAAGAGGGTGAACACAGCATTACTGCGACGGCGACCGATACGGCGGGTAACACCACTGCTGCAACGGATGCATTCAAGTTCACTGTTGATACGACGAAACCGACCGTGCCGACCATTGACTCAGCGGAAGACAACGTAGGTACTATCACCGCAGCATTACATAGCGGCGACTTTACCGATGATTCGACACCGGTTCTGACAGGTAAAGCTGAGAAAGACAGCACCGTCAGTGTGTATGATGGTACGACTCTGCTGGGCACAACGACGGCAAACAGCGAGGGTGTGTGGACATACACCACTGCAGCGTTGTCTGAAGGTGAGCACAAGTTCCATGTCATCGCCACCGATACGGCAGGCAACGTCAGCGATAAGTCTGCTGACTTTATCCTGACCACTGACTACACCGCACCAGCAGTAACGCTGGAAATTAAAGGGTATCAGGACAATGTCGGTACAAATCAGGGGCTGATACTGGGTAGTGGTACCTCCACCGATGATACTTCTCCAGTACTGAAAGGTAACTGGGATGGAACTCTGGGAAGTACGGATGTTATCCAGATTTATCAAGATAATGTTCTGATTGGTACCGCAGTACTTGATAGCACCGATAGTTCATGGACGTTTGCATTAAGTGGGTTGGTCAACGCGACCACCTATACTTATACTGCGGCCGCGGTTGATGTTGCTGGAAATAAAGCGGCACTTTCACCGGACTTCGCGTTGACCATCGATTTGGATGCGCCAACACAGACCGTTACCATCGTTAATTACACCGATGATGTTGGTGCGGCGCGCGGTGATTTTGGTTCTAATACCAAGACGGACGATCGTACTCCAACCTTGAACGGTAAGGTAAGCAGCGCTCTGGATGCGGGCGACGAAGTGCGCATTTACGACGTCACCAGCGGTAAAATGCTGGGTACGGCGACGGTGAATGCTGACAATTCGTGGACTTTTGATCCACCTGCGCTGAAAGATGATATGACTTATACCTTCCGTGCGGTTGTGGCGGATAAGTCCGGCAACGAAGGGACTGTGTCTAATAACTTCGTGATATCGATTGACCTGACTGTGGTCATTAACGTTCAGGATACACTTGATACCACGCCGATTGTCTCGGGTTCTACCGGCTTTAATATCTTGGAAGGCGAGTACCTGGTGGTGACGGTGAACGGTAAGGATTACAGCTCGAAGGATGGCGCTGTCGTTATCGATTTCCGTAACAACACTTGGTATGTCCAGATCCCGGACAGTGATGCCTTACCTATCGGATCTTACGACGTGAAAGCGGTGCTGTATGATGCGGATGGTGTAAGCATCACGACCGATGATTCGGTCAAAGAGCTTACCGTTTCACCAACGCCTGTCGTTATTGTGGGTGCGGGTAGCGGCGATCCGGATCAGAAGGCAACGGCGGTTACCTTAGCGGAAACTGGTGCATGGCGTATCCATACTAACCAATCCATGCTGGATTCAACGGCGACCTCTTCATCAACGTTGGGTGATTTCAATGTGACGAAGCTGGTCAGTAACTCGGGTACGGGGTACAACTCGCATAACTACGTGCAGAATGCCACCTTCATAGACTATAACCGCGACGGTATGATGGATCTGTTTACAGTAGACAGCAACTATGACGACGGTCAGCAGATGTTCTACTACAATGGTTCTACGTATACAGCATACCAAGTGGGGGCATTTAGCAATGCGCCTCAGACTGGGGAATTTGCTGGTAACGCCAATACCGATCATAGTGCCAACACTTGGAGTTGGTACGGCGGGGTCATTGCCATTGATAAAGATGGCGACGGTTTTGTTGATATGATCAATGGTGACCAGACGCCTAACGACAGTGCTATTCGTGGTGGTTACGGTTCGCAAATCGTACTGAATAATGATGGTACGCTTTCTGGCATGACCAAAGACGGCACGTTCGCAACGGACTATGCGGCCAACTCCTCACATCAACCAATCGGACTGGATGAGTCACAACCGGATATGGAACTGTCCGGCGTGGATCTCAACAACGATGGTATCGTTGACTTTGTGATGCACAGTCAGAATATCGTTGCTGATGGGTCACGTATTGATAAGGATGGGGCAACGAATAGTTCTGCGGCACGGAGTACTGACAACGCCCGTCTGGTGGTGGTTAACGGCACTAACGGTGGCAACTGGAAGGTCACTCAGATAGTTGAGAACGTGTTCCAGCGCGGTTCGGATGATGACCCGAATATCGGTAACGGTGTGGCTATGACCTGGGGCGACTTTAACGGCGACGGTATGATGGACTTGTTCCTAGGCCGGGGAAGTGCGAGTACCACCAGCTCTGGTTCTGCTTCGAGTAGCAATGCTCAGCAGCAGGCTAGCCGGATCTACTTCAACGACGGTACTGGTAAACTGGTGTTCAGCGATCCAAACAATGATGGCATCGGTAACCCAACAGCAGCGGGTATGTATACCTTTAACGACACGCTGTCAGGCGGTGCTTCTATTGCGCTGGATTGGAACCACGACGGTAAGGTCGATGTTATCGAACTGCCGGGCATGGGAAGTTCTGGGGGGATGTCTAGCAGTACCGCATCCGGGCCGGTTAACTTGTATACCAATACGTCAACGGGTGGCACAACGAGCTTTACCACCACGAATATGCTTACTCAGGTTGGTATGTCGACAATTGGTGGTACGAGCACTGCAAAACAAGTCACCGGTGGTATTGCCGCTGATATCGACTGGGACGGCGATCGTGACCTGTTAGTGTTCACCAGCGGTGGTGCTACTACTTACATTGAAAACAAAAATCAGGTTGCGTACGGTACGGCTATCCACCTACGTATTCTGGATGCGGGCGGTATCAACTCCCTGTTCGGTAATACAGTACAGCTGATTGATGAGGCTACGGGTAAAGTTGTTTCTACCCAAATCATCAACCCGCAGTCGGGTAACCAGACTAACGACAGTTCGGCAATTGTGGACTTCTACGGACTGGATGCCAGCAAGTCGTACAGTGCGGTCATCTTGCGTTCAGAGAAGGGGGCAATAGCCAACGTGGGCGGTGTGGCCAGCGTGGGCAGCACCACCATTCAGAACGTCAATAAAGCATGGGCAGGGTTGAAGGCTGAAGAGGCTAACCATGCTTATGTGTTGACTACTGAGTCTGAAACCAACGTCGCTAACGCTAGTGCTAACGGTGGCACCAACACAACGGGTATTGTAGGAACTGGCTACAACGATACATTCTTTGCCTCTCTGGGTAACGACTTGTATAACGGTGCAGGCGGTACCACCACAATCTCCGGCGTGAAGTCTTGGAGCAATACCGGCGGCTTGGATATTGTTGATTACAAACTGGCGGGTAATACGGCGCTGACCATCGACCTAGGTAAGACGACTATGCAGAGTACCGGTTTCGGTAGTGCACAGTTTGTGAACATCGAAGGTCTGGCAGGCGGTGGCGGTAATGACACCTTTACTGGCAATGCGTTGAATAACTACTTTGACGGTCGCGGTGGCAATGACACCTTCAATCTTGGGAGTGGCGGTCAGGATACGCTGATGTACAAGTCGTTGAATGCGTCATCCAATGACGGTGGTAACGGCCATGATACGGTGAATAACTTCTTCATCGGTACTGTGGAAGCAACACCGAATGCTGACATTATTGATGTGAGTGACCTGTTGGTGGGCTATAGAGCAGATGCTGATGGCGCGGCTCACTATATCAATGGCGTTGCAACCATTGATGCCGGTGACCGAATTGCTCAGTATCTCTCTGTTGCCTACAACGGTAGTGACAGTATTCTGTCCATTGACCGTGATGGTAGTGGGTCATCTTATGGTACAGCGCAGTTACTGACCATGAAAGGTACCAAGGTATCGCTGGAAGAACTGTTAGCGAACCATCAGATAGTTATCGACGATGGTCATGGTTCAGCCGCTGTATCTTCAGGCCAAATGGTGTCTTCGAGCCAAATGGTATCTTCAAGCCTTAAGTCATTACTGTCTATCTCTCAGATGTTTACTGCTGGTGACGATATTCTGTACGGTACTGAGCGTGAAGACATCCTGATGGGTGGTCAGGGCAACGATACCTTTATCCATATCGGTAAAGGTGATCAGGTGATGGGCGGAGAAGGTAACGATGTTATCAAGCTGGCCTCAACAGACTTCGACTTTATCTCTGGTGATGCGGGTATCGACACCCTGATTCTGGAAGGTAAAGACGAACTGTTAGATCTGAGCGCGTTGAAAGGCAAGCTGGAATCAATAGAGATATTCGACATGGGTGATGGTCACAACACCATGAAGGTTTCTCTGGATGATGTTCTGCGTCTGGGTTCAGAAGAACTGGCAATCCACAATGGTGATAAAGCGATTATCGTTAACGGTGAAGAAGGCAGCACTCTGCAGTTAGAGAGTGGTGACGGCCAGTGGACGATGTCGCAAAGCAATTACCAACATGGCGGTAATACCTATAACGTCTGGACCATGAGTACCTCAGGTATTGAAGTACTGGTCGAGAACACGGTTAACCCGATCATTATGTAATTGAGTGATTGAAGCGGCCGCCGTAAGGCGGTCGTCTTCAGCACACACTGTTTAACTTACCAGTAACGGAATAACTCAGGAGTAAATATGTTTAGGAAAAACAACATGTCACAACTAAGTAAGCCATCCATGTGGCTACGTGCATCAGCAATGGGTCTGCTCCCGGCATTATTGGCTTTCAACGTGATGGCCAAAGGCGTTGTCAGCCATGATGAGATGGAAATTATCCCAGTGGATTCGTCGGATGCCCCAGTGGTCGCCACGCCAGGACCAGCCATTACCATGACCCATACCGGTACTCAGTACGTACCGGTAGGCCGTATTGGTAATGCACTGTCTCAGGTGGTGTTTTATCATCCGAAGAGAGCGGGCGATAGCGCGATTGGTGTTGCCAATATCTATGTGGACCGTGAGTTTCAGGGCGCGCTGAAAAGCGGCGAGTTTAGCGTGTTCTGTGTAGAACCGGGTAAACACATTATTGAAGCTTATCAGAATGATGCACCTAACTATGCGGGTAAAGAAGTTCCACGCACCATGGCTCGTCTAGACGGTGGAAAAACTTACTTTGTTGAAACCAATACCGACCAAAACGTGGGTACACCGGTCTCTGTAAACCGTACTCAGGCTGAAAACCAACTGTTTGGTTATAAGAACAGCGCCACCATTAACCGTGCTTCAGCGGTGAGAGCGTGTGAATACGTCGGTGGTATGTCACAACTGGGTAACGTGCTGTTTAGCTTCGCCGGTAGAAAAGTGTCGGATATCGAAGCGGGTGGTAAAGATATCGTTGAAAACATGGCGGACTACATCAAGGGTCAGCCGCAGATTCAGCGTGTGGATATTGTTGGTCATGCGGACCCAGTAGGTAGCTCGGCATTCAACCAGAAACTGTCTGTACAACGTGCAGAAACAGTGAAGAAAATGCTGGTGTCTAAAGGTGTACCGGCTTCATTACTGTTCACCAGTGGTGAAGGGGACAGCAACCCAACCGTCGATTGCAGTGGTTTACCGAATAAAGAACGTAATTTCTGTAACCGTGCTAACCGTCGTGTGGATGCATTGATCCAGACAAACACAAACGCTGAATAATCGTTTGTTGTAATCAGTAAACAACCGGCCTGGCTAACAGGCCGGTTAATGATACCGCCAGTGGGTTTACAAAAAGCCTACTGACGGTATCAACAGTTATACAGCAAGAAAATTGCTATAAGTTATATTTAAAGCAGCATGCAATTATTAACACAGGAATAACTATGAGTCAGGATTTTAATCCTAAAACTGATGCCCAACAGGACAGTTTGCTATGGTCTGTTCAATGGCTTGCGTCTTATTACAATAAACCGGCCAGTGCGGCGGTTTTGTATGCGGGATTGCCGAGAGAAAGGAAACTCACTCCCCAGTTAGCATTACGAATGCTCGATCAGATAGGTATGGGAGTTGGCTGGGTTGAAAGGGATTTAAATCAGTTATTCTCTTACCTGTTTCCGGTCGCGATAACGCGTAAAGACGGTACTCACTGTATTGTCACCGAACGAATGGGCAAAGGCGCAAATACTTCTTATCGAGTTGTGCTGCCGGAGAGTGGCGGTGGTGAAATCACCCTTTCCGCCAGTGCGCTAGGGGAGGTTTATTCGGGATTTGCATTGTTATGTAACCCCAAGCCGAAACTGGATGAGCGCAGTAATGACTGCCTGCCAGAGCCGAATAGAGAGGGGCATTGGCTGTTTTCTACGTTATGGCGCTATCGTCATTACTTTGCCAGTGCAGCGTTAGCCGCGCTGCTGGCTAACGTTCTGACGTTGGCTTCTACCTTCTTCACCATGAACGTGTATGACCGGGTGGTACCAACCCAAGCCTATGTAACCTTATGGTCACTGGCGGTGGGTGTGGCCATTGCTATTACCTTTGAGTTCATCTCACGGTTGGTGAGGGCTCACTTAATTGATATTGCAGGTAAAAAGGCTGATTTATTGCTGGGTACCATGCTGTTTAGACAGGTGATGTCCATTCGGATGGAAAATAAACCGCAGTCATCAGGCTCGTTTGCCAACCAACTGCGTGAGTTTGAATCGGTACGAGACTTTGTGACGTCCGCCACGCTATCCACGCTGTCCGATCTGCCATTCTGTCTTTTATTCCTGTTTATCATCTATCTGGTTGCCGGCCCACTGGCGTTGGTTACTTTGGGTGCGATACCTGTCATTTTGATTGTCAGCATCTATATTCAATGGCCGCTGTCAAAAAACATGAAAGAAAACATGAGAGAAATCTCTCTCAAACAGGGGCTACTGATTGAAACCATCGACGGGATGGAATCGCTGAAAGCCGCCCGCGGTGAAGGTGTAATGCAAAAGCGCTGGGAAGATTTCAGTGCATTAGCCGCAGCTTCTTCCATGAAATCAAAAGCCCTGTCGAGCTTTATGACCACCTTTGTTTCGTTTGTTCAGCAACTGACAACGGTGGTGTTAGTGGTGTGGGGCGTTTACCTGATCCACGCTGGCGAACTGACCATGGGTTCAATGATCGGTGCGGTGATCCTGTCGGGTCGTACCTTATCCCCACTGGCTTCGGTAGTGGGTTTGGCGATCCGTTTCCAGCAGGCCAAGGCCGCGTTGGGTTCACTGAACCAACTGATGAAAATGCCCAAAGAGCGGGATGATAAGATTCACTATCTGTCCGCGCCAAGCTTCACCGGTAATTTACGCTTAAGAAACGTCAACTTTAGTTACCCGAGTGGCAACATGATGATGGCCGCGCCGGTAGTACTTCAGAAAATCAACTTTGCCATTCGTCAGGGTGAGCGGGTTGCTATTCTCGGCAGTATCGGTAGCGGTAAGTCCACATTGTTGAAAGTGATGGCGCGGTTGTTCCAGCCAAGTAATGGCCAACTGATGATTGATAATGTGGATGCCACCCAGGTAGACCCTGCGGACTGGCGTACCTCCGTTGGCTATGTGGGTCAAGACAGCCGATTGTTCTTTGGTACGTTGAGAGAAAACGTTGTGATTGGTAACCCATCCGCAACCACAGAAGAAATTCTTGCTGTAGCTCGTATGACCGGGCTGGATAAAGTCGCTTCTCGTCACCCATTAGGTTTTGAAATGCCGATTGGTGAGATGGGACAGGGTATCTCCGGCGGTCAGAAGCAGCTGGTTTCACTGGCGCGTTGCTTACTACTGAAGCCAAAAGTCTTGTTGATGGATGAGCCAACCAGTTCGATGGATGCCATGACCGAGTTGCAATTTATTCAGCAATTAAAAGCAGCAATAAGCGATCAAACGCTGATATTGGTGACCCATCGTTTCTCACTGCTGGAACTGGTCGACCGCTTGATTGTGCTGGATGAGGGCAAAGTGGTGGCAGATGGACCGAAAGATGAGGTTATTGCCGCGCTGAAAGCCAACGGTAAAGCACAGTAACAAATAGTTTTTAGGCTGTTTCAAGCATAAAGTTATACAGAAATTAACGGGGCCGAAAGTGACAGAGAGCAATAATGGTGCGGGGAAATCAGGTTCCATGACAGATAAAAAACAGCAGGTGAGTGGAGGGCTACCTTCACCAACAGGCAAAGTGAAATCAAGTGATTTGCCTTATATGCGCGACTTGCAGGAAGCGTTGATCGAACAAAAAACGCCGTTCAGCATGGTCATGCTCTATTTAATTGCGGCCGTATTGGTCATTGCGATTATCTGGGCGAAATTCGCTCGGGTAGAAGAAGTGACGCTGGGAGAAGGGCGAATTATTCCCGCCAGCCGTGAACAAGTTATTCAGAGCCTAGAAGGAGGGATCCTAGAAGAGCTAAATGTGCACGAAGGGGACATCGTCGAGAAAGGGCAGATACTGCTAAAAATCGACCCAACGCGGGTGGGCGCGGTGTACCGCGAAGGGGTTTCTAAAGTGATTGGCTTGAAAGCGTCGATTGCCCGGTTACGTTCAGAAGCCTACGGCGTTCCGCTGGAGTTCCCGGCCGATGTGAAAGCGGTGCCGTCGGTAGTCAACGATGAAACTCAGGCTTATAACGCACGCAGACAAACGCTGGATGAGAGTGTGAAAACGCTGAAAACCAGCCTGCAACTGGCCCAGAGTGAAATTAACCTGTCTGAGCCGTTGATGAAAAAAGGGCTGATGTCGGAAGTTGAGCTATTGAGAATGCGCCGTCAGGCCAACGAATTTAGCCTGCAAATTGCCGAACGCCAAAACCGATTCCGTTCTGAAGCCAACGCCGAATTGAACAAGTTTGAAAGTGAACTGGCCCAAACCGTGCAGAACGTGGCGGCGCGGGAAGATGTCATGAACCGTACCACCATTGTTGCCCCGGTGCGGGGCACGGTCAATAACATTAAGGTGACCACGGTAGGTGGGGTAATCCAGCAGGGGGCGGAAATCATGGCGATTATTCCGCTGGAAGATCAACTGCTGGTGGAAGCCAAGATTAAGCCATCGGACGTGGCGTTTTTGCATCCGGGCCTGCGCGCAACGGTAAAAATCACGGCGTATGACTACTCGATTTACGGTGGGCTTAGCGGCACGTTAGAACATATCAGCCCGGATACGCTAAAAGATGAAGACAAGATGCGTCAGGGGCGGGGTGAAAGCACCTATTACCGGGTGTTAGTGCGGACTGACAAAGCAGCGCTGACGGCGAAAGATAAAGTCTTCCCCATTATGCCGGGGATGATAGCGACGGTAGAAATCAGAACAGGAGAGAAAACCATACTGGATTACATCCTGAAACCGGTCTTGAAGGCCAGAGAAGCGTTCCGGGAACGGTAAGGTTATATTATGAAAATCAAACAACTTGCCCTGCTCACGCTGTCGCTGTCCGTGTCCTTAACGACCGCGACATCCGCGAGGGTTGATGACAGCCTGATGCAATCACTGCAGCCGGGTCGCCGTGCGGGGGTGGTTAATCCACCGCCACCGTCAATGAAGAAGCCCGTAGTGCCCTCGGTCCCGGTAGAGCAGGCCCGCTCATCCGATCCGGTTATTCTGATGCCGACGCCGGTATCAGCCACGCCGGCCCGTGCCGTTCAGCCAACGATTGTGGTACCGCCACCGGTGGCGGTTTCGACCGTGGGTCGAGATGGTAAAGGGTGGATAGCCGATCCACCGCGCGTTCAACCTGCCGCTCAACCCGAGCCGGTGAGCCAACCGTCACGCGCCCCTGCAACCGCCGATCATGATAATCAGGTGTTGGAGCTGATGGATATTGAGACGGCTGAGACAGCGCAGGCCCCTGCGGAGCCGGTAGTGAAAAGTGTGAGTACGCCGGTTGTGGCACCTCAGCCGGTCACAACAGTCCACAATGCGGCCCCCGTGACACCAACCCCAACGGTGCCTACGGCGGCCATAGCAACGGTGGGTCGTGACGGTAAGGCATGGTCGGTAGCCCCGACTCCGGCTAAGGCGTCGTCCGCGGTTGCGTCGTCAACGAAAACTGCCGGTGATGATGCGCAATCGATGGAGTTTATGCCGATTGAAAATACCGAAGGCATGACTGAAAACGCCGGAAATAGTGCATTGGTCAGCGAGCCGGAGCCAAAACGGAGTTCACAAAATCCGGCCCCGGTAGTGGCGATGGCACCTGTGGCTAAGGCCCCAAGCACCGTGGATATGGCCCCGGAGAAGATGACTCCAGCGGCGGCCCCGGCCCCGGCACCGGCCCGCCAGCCGGTGAGTGCGCCGTCGTCGAACGCGGTCGGTAAAGGCCATGATACAGAACAACTCAGTTTTACTGAGCTAGCGTTGGACTCGAATGAGCCGATGACGGAGTCCACTCCTATCGTGGCTCAAGCCGCGCCGGATAACGCCACCGCGACGTCAGGCCATTCAACAACAATGTTGACGGATACCCGACCTGAGATTCAGCCGGTATCCGGCAAAAATAAGACGGCTAAAAATGAGCTGGCGGATACGCCTGCGCTGTCGCCTAAGGGTGATAAGACGGTTCAGCAGGATATCCTGAACTGGACGGTGACGGATACCTCATTGGCACCGGCCGATACCACCAGCAGTGCGGATTTATATAAGTCCGCTCCGAAGCTGTCGGCTTCCGGTAGCAATAAAGCCTCGGTTGATTTTATCAAGGATACGGTGCGACAGGCGCTGGTGTTCAGCCCAGAAATCCGTAATGCCGAGGCGTCATCAACGGCATCCCGATACGACGTAGATGAAATCAAAGGTAAGCGTTGGCCTCAGGTGAAAGTGGGTGCTAACTCACCGATTTCCAGTTTTGGTGGGGGTAAAAGCGTTAGTAACTCAACGGATGTGAGTGATACCAGCGGTTCGGTGTCGATGACGACCACGGTTTATGACTTTGGTAAAACCAGCAGCGGAATTCAGAGCGCCGAAGAAACCTCGAAAGCCTCGTTGGAATTAGAAAAGCTGACGCGTAACCAGATAGCGTTCCAAACGATTTCTGGCGTGCTGGAGTTGGATAAATATCAGAAAGATATTCAAGTAGCGAAACTGTATCAGACCCGCATGTCGGATCTGGTCAAAATGCTGTCGCAAATAACGGAAACGGATAAAGGGCGGGGCAGCGAACTGGTTCAGGCGCGTTCTAAGCTGTTACAGGCTCAAACCAACGTTCAGCAGTTAGAAAGTAAATGGCGAGAAACGCAGATCAAAATGACCCGTTTGGTCGGTCACGAAGTGGCGGTCCCGGAAAATCTCAAGTGGGAAGGGTCCGATCTGTCGACGAACACCATTTTAACCGCGCTGGATAATCACCCGCAAATCTTGCGCGCGAAAGCGGAAGTGCAGGCGAGTTTATATAAGGCGGATGCGATTAAGTCATCCTCTTATCCAAATATCAACTGGGTGGTATCCAAAAGCAGCGCTAAAGATGTGAATGGCGATGAGCAAGCTTGGTACACGGGAGTCAACGTGGAGTGGGACTTGTTTACCGGTGGCTCAGCCTCGGCGTCACAGCAGGCGGCGGCTCAACGCGCGCAGGCGACCCAAATGCAGTTTGAAACCACGGTGTTGGAGTTGAAATACAAAATCCGCAGCATGATCCAGACGCGAGATTCGTCATTCGAGCGAGCAAAAGAGTATCGGAATTTATCGGCCGATACCGACCGGGTAAGAACGATGTTCTATGAACAATGGTACTACTTGGGTAAACGTTCGTTACTGGATGTGCTTACGGCGGAAAACGAACACTTTAACAACCAGATTTCAGCAATTAACAATCAGTACGATGGCTATACCGCGAATATTAGTATTATGTCGGAATCAGCTATGTTACTGAATTGGTTAGGTATGCCGGTTTATTGATCATTTTTCGAATAGAGAGTAGGGACCATTACTATTATATAGCTAATGGTCCCTATGCCGATGAGCGGCATCATTATCCATAAGTCTAATGGATTGTTATGGTAATCATGGAGAATTTGTAGTGAAAAAGGATGTACCCATTTGTCATCACTGCAATCAGAGTGGTGGCATAAAGAAGTATGGTATTACCCAGTCGGGCCATCAACGTTACTTTTGCCGGTTATGCAAAAGAACGTTTCAGACCGGCTATTTTTATAAAGGGCGAGAGCAATATATTGCCGCTCAAATTGAGCGATTGCTGTCAAATTCTTTTACTCCTGAACAAATTAGTGCGGAAATTCAGGTTGATTTAGATACTGTGGAGCAGCATATCAAGATATTAATATCTAAACGATGAAGTAACTTTTTTATGTGTAAATATTCTACCTACCCGTACCTGATGTCACTCATTAAGTATTCATAAAATGAATCAGGTTCTCAGTCCCGCCCTGCTTCCTCAGCGTCCCAAATTCGGGGCTCAATTCCTTAATCAATCGGTATTAGTGCATTAGAACCTATCTTATCAGTGGACTGACCCTATAAAGTTGGACAGTTTGTATTAAACGGTTTTCAAGGTATGGGGTAACCATTCGGCCATCTCACCTTTACCTACAGCTCAAAATTGATCACCCTAAATCTTATTTTCACTACAATAAGGTTTTTATCATGTCAAAATCATCTCGCGCTTCTCTTGAGCGCTGAACCCAAACGCTCACGGCTGCTGCCGGCATTCCCCGGTGAAGCCCGTGAAGAGAGGATACTGACACTCCTTGGTGAGCAGTGTCCCGACTGCGGCCATGCCCTGCATTTTCTTCGTGATGAACTTAGTGAACGTTTAGAGTATGTTCCCGAGCTTTATCGTCCTCCGCCATATTCGCCCACAGTTTAGTTGCCCGTGCTGCCAGACAGTGCATGCCGCTACCTTACCCGCTCAGATTATTGATAAAGGGCTGCCGGGACCGGGCTTGTTGACACAGGTACTGACCAGTAAATATCGTGATCGCCACCCTTGTATCGTCAGTTGGCGACTTACCGTCGAAGTGTGGCGCTCCAACTGCTGGTTGCTATGCGGCGTCACGACGTACAATAGTCTCCGGTACTGCACGCGGATGGAAACCCCACTGTCAATACTGGACTCCGGTAAAGGGGCAACCCTGCTGGGGTATCCGCAAGGCGATAGGCTATGCGTTAAAGCGCAGGCCTCGTTGATAGGCAATGTCTTTATTGGTCGTTTCCTATCGACAATAATCGGGTGGGAAATGTGGTTAGCCCGATAGCCGTAGTCCGTAAGAACGGGCTGTTTGCGGGTTTTCTGCAGGCAGGGCGGCAGGTGTCATAGGCCTGCTGTAAACAGCGAAATTCAATGGTTACCCCCCTACGTCTGGCTACGTGAGTTGTTCCCTATGCCGAGAACCGTTGTTACCTGACCATTGAAAAGATAACCGTTCCGTTTTTGTACCTCAAAGTGAGATGACCGGACGGTTACATCTATCCAATAAATCCTGCCTATTTAGCATTGCCATGTTGATTAGCCCTGCGTTCGCGCCTTGGGATACCCCGCGGGAATCGTTTAAGATATTCAGGGCATAGAGTTTATTACTTTTGTTGTGCTCAATATTGGCAGGTATATATTTTATGGGCTATATCTATATTAAGAAATTAAGTCAATACGATTTTTAGACAGCATGATCTCTTTACAACGGATGATTAAATATAAAGAAAAACGTTCGATAATCTCTTCAATAAACGAATATGTAACAATGTATGTTTATTTATGAATGATGTTAACCTGTAGGTTAAAGAATAATCTTAAATAAGATATGGAAAGATGTATTTTACCAACCTCATGAATAGGTTGATTATTAGTATTGATTTGTTGTTTTGCTTGTTTATAAAATAAAAAGTATCGATATTCTTTGTTTTTAACTTTAAGGAAACTTTTAGAGTATTAATTTTTTTTAAGTTACCCCGCAATATTTACGATCGCAACATTTATCAAATTATAGTGATTAAATCTAATAAAAACCCTCAATAGCAGGATTAAATCCTGATTTGTATTAATTGACACATCTCAAAGATCGCATTGAGTCATCTTGTTGGTTTAATATATAAGGTGAAGTAGATTTTTTTCATTTTAATTTAAAAATGTTGTTTTTTTATAAGGATTTTGTACGGTAAAGGACTTTTTATTGTACAGAAACGCTAGCTAGCTAGTGTAGGAATATTCAAAAATACTTAAGGATATAAAGGAGTTATTCAAGTATGAATACAAATACCAGTTTATTGGTAAATTCAGGAAGTGGTGCCTCTCAGGTTGTTGCGCTTGATGCAGGCAAACCGATCAAAATCAAAATCCAACCCGGCAGTAAATACCTTCTTAAGAATAAAGATAATAACTATGCGCCAGAGAACGTCACTCTCCTGCGCAATGGTGACGATCTGTGCGTTATTCTTGAAGGTGATACAACGCCGGCAGTGGTTATTGAAGACTATTATGTTGCTGGTAATAATGAACCGCTATTAGGTATGGCTGAGGATGGCCAACTTTATGCCTATATAGTAACCGATGGTTCATCCTTAGGTGAAGGCTATCTTTTTGATAATGGAGCTTTTGCTCCCGCAGCGCTAGGCGGTATGCCGTTGGGCGATGGCGCTTACCTGTTTGAAAATACAGACCATGATATGGGTCTGCTGGCTTTATGGCCATGGTTCTTGGGTGCAGCCGCGCTTACGGGTATCGGCATTGCAATCTATGAGCATAACAAGAATGACGATCATGATTCTTCCCCAGCTCCGGTAACGCCTCCAGCGGCAAGAGAAGCCTCTGTACCAACACTGGACGGCGCACTGGATCAGACGGGTAGTATTACTGGCCCTATCGCATACGGTTCTTTTACCGATGAAAATCATCCGACTATCTATGGTACTGGTTATGCCGGTGACACCATCAATGTTTATGATAATGGCCAATTAATTGGTACTGCGATTGTTGCTGCTGACGGTACCTGGAGCTTCAAGCCAGAGACCGCGCTGATCGATGGCGCTCACAGCATCACGATTACCCAATCTAACGCTGATGGCTCCACAAGTAAGCCATCTGATGATTTATCATTTACTGTTGATACCGTTGCCCCACTAAGACCGCTGTTTGGCGATATCATCGATAATGTGGGTCCTATCACTGGCCCAATTGCCAATGGTGCAACCACCGATGACGCTCGTCCTGAAGTGACTGGTACTGGCGAACCGGGTAATACCATTACTATTTTTATTGATGGTAAAGAAGCCGGTAAGGCACTTATCGACGGTAATGGACACTGGAGCTGGACGCCAGCAACAGATTTAGCAGATGGTCATTATCAACTGACTATCACTGAAACTGATAAAGCAGGCAACGTCAGCCCTGTTTCACCAACATTTGACTTTAATGTTGATACTTCTTCACCTGCTAAACCTTCTCTCCCAGAAATTATGGACAATCACGGTGATATCACCGGTCCAATCCATTCTGGTGATGTGACCGATGAAACCAAACCGACATTCGGTGGTGACGATGATGGTAAGCCGGGCGATATTATTAATATCATCGATAACGGAGAGGTGATCGCTACCGTCGTGGTAGATGATAAAGGTCATTGGGAATGGACCCCAGACGAGCCGCTGCCGGAAGGTAAGCATGAAATCGAGATCATTGTCTTTGACCCAGATACTGGCAAGGAAAGTGAGCCATCCGATCCGATCGAGTTTGAAATTGACATCACCCCACCGGTGAAACCAGCGGTACCGGAAGCCACCGACAAAACCGGCGATGAAACGGGCCCAATCAGTTCAGGCGACGTGACCGACGAAAACCAACCGGAATTCAACGGTGAAGGGACGCCGGGCGACACCATCATCATTAGAGATGGTGATGATATTATCGGCTCCGTGGTTATCCCAGAAGACGGTAAGTGGAACTGGACGCCAGAAGAACCACTGACCGACGGCGATCACAGCATTACCGTGACCGAGAAAGACCCGGCGGGCAATGAAAGTGAGCCATCCGATCCGATCGAGTTTGAAATTGACACCGTTCCACCGGTGAAACCAGCGGTACCGGAAGCCACCGACAAAACCGGCGATGAAACGGGCCCAATCAGTTCAGGCGACGTGACCGACGAAAACCAACCGGAATTCAACGGTGAAGGGACGCCGGGCGACACCATCATCATTAGAGATGGTGATGATATTATCGGCTCCGTGGTTATCCCAGAAGACGGTAAGTGGAACTGGACGCCAGAAGAACCACTGACCGACGGCGATCACAGCATTACCGTGACCGAGAAAGACCCGGCGGGCAATGAAAGTGAGCCATCCGATCCGATCGAGTTTGAAATTGACACCGTTCCACCGGTGAAACCAGCGGTACCGGAAGCCACCGACAAAACCGGCGATGAAACGGGCCCAATCAGTTCAGGCGACGTGACCGACGAAAACCAACCGGAATTCAACGGTGAAGGCACGCCGGGCGACACCATCATCATTAGAGATGGTGATGATATTATCGGCTCCGTGGTTATCCCAGAAGACGGTAAGTGGAACTGGACACCAGAAGAACCACTGGCCGACGGCGATCACAGCATTACCGTGACCGAGAAAGACCCGGCGGGCAATGAAAGTGAGCCATCCGATCCGATCGAGTTTGAAATTGACACCGTTCCACCGGTGAAACCAGCGGTACCGGAAGCCACCGACAAAACCGGTAACGAAACGGGCCCAATCAGTTCAGGCGATGTGACCGACGAAAACCAACCGGAATTCAACGGTGAAGGCACGCCGGGCGACACCATCATCATTAAAGACGGTGATGATATTATCGGCTCCGTGGTTATCCCAGAAGACGGTAAGTGGAACTGGACACCAGAAGAACCACTGGCCGACGGCGAGCACAGCATTACCGTGACCGAGAAAGACCCGGCGGGCAATGAAAGTGAGCCATCCGATCCGATCGAGTTTGAAATTGACACCGTTCCACCGGTGAAACCAGCGGTACCGGAAGCCACCGACAAAACCGGTAACGAAACGGGCCCAATCAGTTCAGGCGACGTGACCGACGAAAACCAACCGGAATTCAACGGTGAAGGCACGCCGGGCGACACCATCATCATTAAAGATGGTGATGACGTCATTGGCTCCGTGGTTATCCCAGAAGACGGTAAGTGGAACTGGACACCAGAAGAACCACTGGCCGACGGCGAGCACAGCATTACCGTGACCGAGAAAGACCCGGCGGGCAATGAAAGTGAGCCATCCGATCCGATCGAGTTTGAAATTGACACCGTTCCACCGGTGAAACCAGCGGTACCGGAAGCCACCGACAAAACCGGCGATGAAACGGGCCCAATCAGTTCAGGCGACGTGACCGACGAAAACCAACCGGAATTCAACGGTGAAGGCACGCCGGGCGACACCATCATCATTAAAGACGGTGATGACGTCATTGGCTCGGTGGTTATCCCAGAAGACGGTAAGTGGAACTGGACACCAGAAGAACCACTGGCCGACGGCGAGCACAGCATTACCGTGACCGAGAAAGACCCGGCGGGCAATGAAAGTGAGCCATCCGATCCGATCGAGTTTGAAATTGACACCGTTCCACCGGTGAAACCAGCGGTACCGGAAGCCACCGACAAAACCGGCGATGAAACGGGCCCAATCAGTTCAGGCGACGTGACCGACGAAAACCAACCGGAATTCAACGGTGAAGGCACGCCGGGCGACACCATCATCATTAAAGATGGTGATGACGTCATTGGCTCCGTGGTTATCCCAGAAGACGGTAAGTGGAACTGGACACCAGAAGAACCACTGGCCGACGGCGAGCACAGCATTACCGTGACCGAGAAAGACCCGGCGGGCAATGAAAGTGAGCCATCCGATCCGATCGAGTTTGAAGTTGACACCGTTCCACCGGTGAAACCAGCGGTACCGGAAGCCACCGATAAAACCGGTAACGAAACGGGCCCAATCAGTTCAGGCGATGTGACCGACGAAAACCAACCGGAATTCAACGGTGAAGGCACGCCGGGCGACACCATCATCATTAAAGACGGTGATGACGTCATTGGCTCCGTGGTTATCCCAGAAGACGGTAAGTGGAACTGGACACCAGAAGAACCACTGGCCGACGGCGAGCACAGCATTACCGTGACCGAGAAAGACCCGGCGGGCAATGAAAGTGAGCCATCCGATCCGATCGAGTTTGAAATTGACACCGTTCCACCGGTGAAACCAGCGGTACCGGAAGCCACCGACAAAACCGGTAACGAAACGGGCCCAATCAGTTCAGGCGACGTGACCGACGAAAACCAACCGGAATTCAACGGTGAAGGCACGCCGGGCGACACCATCATCATTAAAGACGGTGATGACGTCATTGGCTCCGTGGTTATCCCAGAAGACGGTAAGTGGAACTGGACACCAGAAGAACCACTGGCCGACGGCGAGCACAGCATTACCGTGACCGAGAAAGACCCGGCGGGCAATGAAAGTGAGCCATCCGATCCGATCGAGTTTGAAATTGACACCGTTCCACCGGTGAAACCAGCGGTACCGGAAGCCACCGACAAAACCGGTAACGAAACGGGCCCAATCAGTTCAGGCGATGTGACCGACGAAAACCAACCGGAATTCAACGGTGAAGGCACGCCGGGCGACACCATCATCATTAAAGACGGTGATGACGTCATTGGCTCTGTGGTTATCCCAGAAGACGGTAAGTGGAACTGGACACCAGAAGAACCACTGGCCGACGGCGAGCACAGCATTACCGTGACCGAGAAAGATCCGGCGGGCAATGAAAGTGAGCCATCCGATCCGATCGAGTTTGAAGTTGACACAGTTCCACCGGTGAAACCAGCGGTACCGGAAGCCACCGACAAAACCGGTAACGAAACGGGCCCAATCAGTTCAGGCGACGTGACCGACGAAAACCAACCGGAATTCAACGGTGAAGGCACGCCGGGCGACACCATCATCATTAAAGACGGTGATGATATTATCGGCTCCGTGGTTATCCCAGAAGACGGTAAGTGGAACTGGACACCAGAAGAACCACTGGCCGACGGCGATCACAGCATTACCGTGACCGAGAAAGACCCGGCGGGCAATGAAAGTGAGCCATCCGATCCGATCGAGTTTGAAATTGACACCGTTCCACCGGTGAAACCAGCGGTACCGGAAGCCACCGACAAAACCGGCGATGAAACGGGCCCAATCAGTTCAGGCGATGTGACCGACGAAAACCAACCGGAATTCAACGGTGAAGGCACGCCGGGCGACACCATCATCATTAAAGACGGTGATGATATTATCGGCTCCGTGGTTATCCCAGAAGACGGTAAGTGGAACTGGACGCCAGAAGAACCACTGGCCGACGGCGAGCACAGCATTACCGTGACCGAGAAAGATCCGGCGGGCAATGAAAGTGAGCCATCCGATCCGATCGAGTTTGAAGTTGACACCGTTCCACCGGTGAAACCAGCGGTACCGGAAGCCACCGACAAAACCGGTAACGAAACGGGCCCAATCAGTTCAGGCGATGTGACCGACGAAAACCAACCGGAATTCAACGGTGAAGGCACGCCGGGCGACACCATCATCATTAAAGACGGTGATGACGTCATTGGCTCCGTGGTTATCCCAGAAGACGGTAAGTGGAACTGGACACCAGAAGAACCACTGGCCGACGGCGAGCACAGCATTACCGTGACCGAGAAAGATCCGGCGGGCAATGAAAGTGAGCCATCCGATCCGATCGAGTTTGAAGTTGACACCGTTCCACCGGTGAAACCAGCGGTACCGGAAGCCACCGACAAAACCGGTAACGAAACGGGCCCAATTAGTTCAGGCGACGTGACCGACGAAAACCAACCGGAATTCAACGGTGAAGGCACGCCGGGCGACACCATCATCATTAAAGACGGTGATGACGTCATTGGCTCCGTGGTTATCCCAGAAGACGGTAAGTGGAACTGGACACCAGAAGAACCACTGGCCGACGGCGAGCACAGCATTACCGTGACCGAGAAAGATCCGGCGGGCAATGAAAGTGAGCCATCCGATCCGATCGAGTTTGAAGTTGACACCGTTCCACCGGTGAAACCAGCGGTACCGGAAGCCACCGACAAAACCGGTAACGAAACGGGCCCAATCAGTTCAGGCGATGTGACCGACGAAAACCAACCGGAATTCAACGGTGAAGGCACGCCGGGCGACACCATCATCATTAAAGACGGTGATGACGTCATTGGCTCCGTGGTTATCCCAGAAGACGGTAAGTGGAACTGGACGCCAGAAGAACCACTGGCCGACGGCGAGCACAGCATTACCGTGACCGAGAAAGACCCGGCGGGCAATGAAAGTGAGCCATCCGATCCGATCGAGTTTGAAATTGACACCGTTCCACCGGTGAAACCAGCGGTACCGGAAGCCACCGACAAAACCGGTAACGAAACGGGCCCAATCAGTTCAGGCGATGTGACCGACGAAAACCAACCGGAATTCAACGGTGAAGGCACGCCGGGCGACACCATCATCATTAAAGACGGTGATGACGTCATTGGCTCCGTGGTTATCCCAGAAGACGGTAAGTGGAACTGGACACCAGAAGAACCACTGGCCGACGGCGAGCACAGCATTACCGTGACCGAGAAAGATCCGGCGGGCAATGAAAGTGAGCCATCCGATCCGATCGAGTTTGAAGTTGACACCGTTCCACCGGTGAAACCAGCGGTACCGGAAGCCACCGACAAAACCGGCGATGAAACGGGCCCAATCAGTTCAGGCGATGTGACCGACGAAAACAAACCGGAATTCAACGGTGAAGGCACGCCGGGCGACACCATCATCATTAAAGACGGTGATGACGTCATTGGCTCCGTGGTTATCCCAGAAGACGGTAAGTGGAACTGGACGCCAGAAGAACCAATGGCCGACGGCGAGCACAGCATTACCGTGACCGAGAAAGACCCGGCGGGCAATGAAAGTGAGCCATCCGATCCGATCAAGTTTGAAATTGACACCGTTCCACCAGCTAAACCAGCTATTGATAGCGTCGTTGATGACGAAGGCACCATTACGGGCCCTATCACTAACGGTGGTGTTACCGACGATAAAACCCCAACCTTCTCAGGTGAAGGTGACGCGGGTGATGTCATTATATTTACAGACAATGGCACAGTTATTGGTAGCGTGAAAGTTGATGAAAACGGTAGCTGGAAATTTACGCCAGAAACGCCGTTAGCAGAAGGCGAGCACAGCATTACCGTGACCGAGAAAGACCCGGCGGGCAACAAGAGTGAGCCATCCGATCCGTTTACGTTTACCGTGGATACCACCCCGCCAGATCCAGCTAAATTAGCTATTACCGGCGTTGAAGACAACGTGGGTGAGATCATCGGTAATATCCTTGATGGTAAGTCAACCGATGATGCCAGCCCGGTTATCAGCGGTACCGGTACCAAAGGCGACACCATTGTGGTGTACACCAAGGATGCGGCAGGTAGCCATGAAATTGGTAGTACAACGGTAGGGGATGATGGCAAGTGGCATTTGGAACCAACCACCCCATTACTGCCGGGTAGCAACGTACTGACCGCGGTAGAAATCGACCCGGCGGGTAACGACACCACCAGTAAGACTTATACCATCATTGTGGACATGGTTAAGCCAGAAGTCCCTGTGATTGTTAACGTCATGGATAATGTGGGTGATATCAAAGGCGCATTGCAAAAAGGCGATGTGACCGACGATAACAAACCTGAAATTACCGGTACGGCGAAAGCCGACTATATCGTCCGTATTTATGACGGTTCAACGTTGTTAGGCTCGGTGACCGCTGACAGTAAAGGTGAGTGGACATTTACGCCAACTACCGCACTGGCTGATGGTGTGCACAACATCAACGCAACAGCGACCAGCCCAATCGGACAAACCAGCGGCAAGACCGGCGACTTCAACTTCGAAGTGGATACCACGGCACCGCTGGCAGTTGATGGCCTGAAAATCATCGATGATGTGGGTGGCTATCAAGGTGAGCTGCATGATCGTGATACCACCGATGATGCTATGCCAACCTTTAGCGGTAAGGCCGAAGCCAACAGCACGGTCACTATCTATAACGGTGATGACAAGCTGGGTACGGCGAAAGTGGATGCCAACGGTGACTGGACGTTCACACCAAGCAAGGCTCTGGCAGACGGTGACTATGTGTTCAGCACGGTGGTAACCGATAAAGCCGGTAACCCAAGTCCTGCAACACCAGACGTTCACATTACTATTGATACCAGCAACGTGGTCGTCAGCATCACTCACCTGGTGGATGATGTGGCACCTATCACGGGCGATATCACACCAAATGGCGTGACTAACGATACTAAGCCGGAAATTATTGGTGAAGGTAAAGCGGGTAGCGTGGTTAAGGTGTATGACAACGTCAATACACTGCTGGGTTCAACCACCGTTAAGGCAGATGGTAGCTGGAGCTTTACACCGGCAACGGCCTTAAGTGAAGGTAAACACAGCATTACGGTGACCGCAACCGATAAGGCAAACAACACCACACCACAAACCTCAGCGTTTGAATTTAACGTGGATACGGTCAAGCCATCTGTTCCGACGATTGAGAAGGCAGTGGATGATGTGGGCACGATTCAGGGTGACCTGAAGACAGGCAGCATCACGGATGACTCTACGCCAACGCTGTCGGGTACGGCAGAGGCTAACAGCCTGGTTATCGTGTATGACGGTACCAACGCGCTGGGCTCGGTAATGGCTAACGGCGATGGTGCCTGGAGCTTTACACCGGCAACGCCAATTCTGGAAGGTGAGCACAAGTTCCACGTAACGGCGACGGATGCGGCAGGTAACGTGAGCGATCCATCTGCTGACTTTGTGTTGTTCACTGATTACACCCCACCACCATTTGATGCACTGGCTATTACCGGTGTTGAAGATAACGTAGGTGAGATCACCGGCAATATCCTTGATGGTAAGTCAACCGACGATGCCAGCCCGGCTATCAGCGGTACCGGTACGGCCGGTGACACCATTGTGGTGTACACCAAAGACAGCGGCGGTAGCCATGAAATTGGTCGTACCACTGTGGACGTTGACGGTAAGTGGACGTTGGAGCCAACCACCCCATTACTGCCAGGTAGCAACGTACTGACCGCGGTAGAAACCGACCCGGCGGGTAACAGCACCACCAGTGAGACCTATACCATCATCGTGGACATGGTTAAGCCAGAAGTCCCTGTGATTGTTAACGTACTGGATGATGTGGGTCCTATCACGGGCGCATTACAAAAAGGTGATGTGACCGACGATAATAAACCAACCATTACGGGTACGGCTGAAGCTGGCTATATCGTTCGCATTTATGACGGTGCAACCCTGTTAGGTTCTGTGACTGCTGACACCAAAGGCGTGTGGACATTTACACCAACCACCGCTCTGGCTGATGGCCAGCACAGCATCACTGCGACGGCGACCAGCACGATTGGTCAAACTAGCAAGCCAACCGGTATCTTCAATTTCGAAGTGGATACCAAGGCACCACTGGCGGCAGATAGCCTGAAAATTACCGATGATGTGGGTGATTATAAAGGACCTCTGAAAGACGGTGATACTACTGATGACGCTACACCAACCTTCAGCGGTAAGGCCGAAGCCAACAGCACCGTAACTATCTATAACGGTGATAGCGCAATTGGTTCGACGAAAGTGGATGCCAACGGTGACTGGACGTTCACACCAAGCAAGTCTCTGGCAGACGGTGACTATGTGTTCAGCACGGTGGTAACCGATAAAGCCGGTAACCCAAGTCCTGCAACACCAGACGTTCACATTACTATTGATACCAGCAACGTGGTCGTCAGCATCACTCACCTGGTGGATGATGTGGCACCTATCACGGGCGATATCACACCAAATGGCGTGACTAACGATACTAAGCCGGAAATTATTGGTGAAGGTAAAGCGGGTAGCGTGGTTAAGGTGTATGACAACGTCAATACACTGCTGGGTTCAACCACCGTTAAGGCAGATGGTAGCTGGAGCTTTACACCGGCAACGGCCTTAAGTGAAGGTAAACACAGCATTACGGTGACCGCAACCGATAAGGCAAACAACACCACACCACAAACCTCAGCGTTTGAATTTAACGTGGATACGGTCAAGCCATCTGTTCCGACGATTGAGAAGGCAGTGGATGATGTGGGCACGATTCAGGGTGACCTGAAGACAGGCAGCATCACGGATGACTCTACGCCAACGCTGTCGGGTACGGCAGAGGCTAACAGCCTGGTTATCGTGTATGACGGTACCAACGCGCTGGGCTCGGTGATGGCTAACAGCGATGGTACCTGGAGCTTTACACCGGCAACGCCAATTCTGGAAGGTGAGCACAAGTTCCACGTAACGGCGACGGATGCGGCAGGTAACGTGAGCGATCCATCTGCTGACTTTGTGTTGTTCACTGATTACACCCCACCACCATTTGATGCACTGGCGATCACCGGTGTGGATGATAAGGTAGGTGCAGTCACGGGCAACGTGAAGTCTGGCGATACCACCGACGATACCCGTCCAACCATTCATGGTACCGGTACAGCCGGGGACACTATTTACGTGTACACCCATGACAGCTCCGGTAATCATCTGATTGGTACGGCTACCGTGATTGCTGACGGTACATGGAGCTTGTTGCCAGAGTCTCCATTACTGCCGGGCGTGAACAAATTCACGGCAGAGGAAAGAGATCTGGCGGGCAACAAGGTTGGTCCGTGTGCTGAATACATCATTACACTGGATGTAGCACCACCGGCTCCTCCGGTAATTGAGCGTGTTGAAGATAACTTCAATAACGTTGATGACAAAGTTATTGCCCTGCAAAAAGGTGCCGTAACCGACGACAATACCCCAACCATCATCGGTACGGCGGTGGCTAATGGTATCGTTACTATCTATAACAACGATGTGGCAATTGGTTCGGTGAAAGTTGGCGAAGATCGTCAATGGAGCTTTACGCCAGAGCCTGCGCTGGAAGACGGTAAATACAACATTTGTGCTGATGTTACTGACACCGTTGGCAGAACCAGTGATAAGACCGGTATCTTTGATTTTGAAGTGGATACTGTTGCCCCAGGTAAAGTAACCGATCTGTTGGTTACCGATGATGTGGGTGACTATAAAGGTCCTCTGAACAGCGGCGATATCACTGATGACGGTACACCAACCTTTAGTGGTAAGGCAGAGGCCAACAGCACGGTGACCATCTATAACGGTGAAACCAAGCTGGGCACGGCAGATGCGGACGCCAGTGGTAACTGGACATTTACCCCAAGTACCTCACTGGCCAATGGCGATTATACCTTCGCCATTACAGTGACCGACAAGGCGGGTAACACCGGTGAAGCGGAAACGTTTAATCTGACCATTGATAAATCAGCAGTAACGGTGGAAATCACCCGACTGGTAGATAATGTAGGTGACATCACCGGCAATATCACACCAACCACCGGTGTGACCGATGACGCGCGTCCGGAAATCATTGGTGAAGGTAAAGCCAACAGCGTTATCAAAGTGTATGACGGCGAAACATTGCTGGGCTCTACTACAGTGCAAGCGGATGGCACCTGGACCTTTACCCCATCGACAGATCTGAAAGACGGCAGCCATAGTATTAAGGCAACCGCCACCGATCTGGCAGGTAATACCAGTCCGGAAACTGCACCGTTTGTGTTTGAAGTTGATACGGTGAAACCGTCCATACCAACCATTGATTCTGCTATTGATGATGTGGGTACTGTTCAGGGTACATTGCTGAACGGCAACGCGACGGATGACCCAACGCCAACGCTGATAGGTAAAGCAGAGAAAGGCAGCATCGTCAAAGTGTATGACGGCGAGGCTTTACTGGGCTCCGTGAAGGCCGACAGCACCACCGGTGCCTGGAGCTTCACGCCAGAATCTGGTCTACCTGAAGGCAAGCATACGTTCCACGTAACGGCTACCGATAAGGCGGGTAACGTCAGTGATAAGTCAGCCGACTTCGTGCTGACCATGGACTTCACCGCACCAATCATGCCAGTTATCACTGGTGTGGATGATCAGGTGGGTGCAGTCACGGGTAACGTGAAGTCAGGTGATACTACCGATGACAAGCGTCCAACCATCAGCGGTACCGGTACTGAGGGTGACACCATTTATGTGTACACCCATGACAGCGCTGGCGATCGTATGATTGGTACCACAACTGTTAAGGCAGACGGTACCTGGAGCATGAGACCGGCAGCAGAACTGAATGTGGGCGAGAACGAGTTCACGGTAATGGAAAGGGATCCGGTAGGTAATGAGGCTGGCCCAAGTGCGAAGTACACCATTACGGTGGATGGTTCTGTACCGACAGCACCAACCATTGATACCGTGGCGGATGACGTAGGTACCATCACCGGTGACTTAAAAGACGGTGATACAACTGACGACACCAAACCAACTATCTCTGGTACGGCGATGTCGGCCAAGGGCGGAATGGTTACTATCTATAACGAAACGGATGGTAAAACACTGGGTACGGCGAAGGTTGATGCAGACGGTAAGTGGACATTCACTCCGGCGACAGATCTGGCTGAGGGTGTGTATAAGATCACGGTTGATGCGACCAATACAGTCGGTCAAACCAGTGGTAAGAGCACGGCCTTCAACTTTGAAGTCGATACGACTGCACCGGGCAAAGTGACCGATCTGGTTATCACCGATGATGTAGGTGCTGTTACTGGTGCGCTGAATGATAACGACACCACCGATGACAATACGCCAACCTTCACCGGTAAGGCTGAAGCCAACGGCATCGTGACTATCTATGATGGTTCAACGGCTCTGGGTTCTGTCAAAGCAGGTAGCGATGGTAGCTGGACGTTCACACCGACCGCACTGGCAGATGGTAAACATGAGTTCAGTACTACCGTAACGGATGCAGCGGGTAATACCGGTGCGGCGACACCATTGGTACATATTACTGTAGATACCAGTGTGTTAGCGGTGGCCATTACTAAACTGGAAGATAATGTTGGTGATGTCACTGGCCCAATTAAGGCTAATGGTTTCACTGATGATACCCAACCAGAAGTGATTGGTACGGCTAAAGCGGACAGTATTGTCGAAGTTTACGACGGTGCAACGCTGTTAGGTTCAACCAAGGCAGATGCAACAGGTAACTGGAGCTTTACACCAGCGACCGCATTGGCTCAGGGCGACCACAGCATCACTGCGAAGGCGACCGATACGGCGGGTAACAGCAGTACTACAGCGGATGCGTTCAAGTTCACTATTGATACGACGAAACCGACCGTGCCGACCATTGACTCAGCTGAGGACAATGTAGGTTTGATTACTGGCGCAATGAGTAGCGGTAGCCACACGGATGATCCGACGCCAACCCTGAGCGGTAAAGCCGAGAAAGGCAGTACTGTGAGCGTGTATGACGGTACGGAACTGCTGGGTACGACAACGGCGAACAGCGATGGCGAGTGGACATTCACTACTCCTGATATGACCGAGACCACGCACACGTTCCACGTAACGGCCACCGATGCGGCAGGTAACGTCAGTGATAAATCAGCAGACTTTGTGCTGTTCATGGACTTCACCAAGCCACCGATTGATGCACTGGCTATTACTGGTGTAGATGACCAGGTGGGTGCCTATAAGGGTAACGTTAAGTCTGGCGATACCACCGACGATACTCGTCCAACCATTCATGGTACTGGTACAGCGGGTGACACCATTTATGTGTACACCACTGACAGCGCCGGTCACCATCTGATTGGTACGGCAACCGTGATTGCTGACGGTACATGGAGCCTGATGCCAGCGTCTCCATTACTGAAGGGCGATAACGTTCTTACGGCAACGGAAAGAGATCTGGCCGGTAACGAGGCAGGCCCAAGTGCCACATACACCATTACAGTGGATGTAGCACCACCGGCTCCTCCGGTAATTGAGCGTGTTGAAGATAACTTCAATAACGTTGATGACAAAGTTATTGCCCTGCAAAAAGGTGCCGTAACCGACGACAATACCCCAACCATCATCGGTACGGCGGTGGCTAATGGTATCGTTACTATCTATAACAACGATGTGGCAATTGGTTCGGTGAAAGTTGGCGAAGATCGTCAATGGAGCTTTACGCCAGAGCCTGCGCTGGAAGACGGTAAATACAACATTTGTGCTGATGTTACTGACACCGTTGGCAGAACCAGTGATAAGACCGGTATCTTTGATTTTGAAGTGGATACTGTTGCCCCAGGTAAAGTAACCGATCTGTTGGTTACCGATGATGTGGGTGACTATAAAGGTCCTCTGAACAGCGGCGATATCACTGATGACGGTACACCAACCTTTAGTGGTAAGGCAGAGGCCAACAGCACGGTGACCATCTATAGCGGTGAAACCAAGCTGGGCACGGCAGATGCGGACGCCAGTGGTAACTGGACATTTACCCCAAGTACCTCACTGGCCAATGGCGATTATACCTTCACCATTACAGTGACCGACAAGGCGGGTAACACCGGTGAAGCGGAAACGTTTAATCTGACCATTGATAAATCAGCAGTAACGGTGGAAATCACCCGACTGGTAGATAATGTAGGTGACATCACCGGCAATATCACACCAACCACCGGTGTGACCGATGACGCGCGTCCGGAAATCATTGGTGAAGGTAAAGCCAACAGCGTTATCAAAGTGTATGACGGCGAAACATTGCTGGGCTCTACTACAGTGAAAGCGGATGGTACCTGGACCTTTACCCCATCGACAGATCTGAAAGACGGCAGCCATAGTATTAAGGCAACCGCCACCGATCTGGCAGGTAATACCAGTCCGGAAACTGCACCGTTTGTGTTTGAAGTTGATACGGTGAAACCGTCCATACCAACCATTGATTCTGCTATTGATGACGTGGGTACTGTTCAGGGTACATTGCTGAACGGCAACGAGACGGATGACCCGACGCCAACGCTGATAGGTAAAGCAGAGAAAGGCAGCATCGTCAAAGTATATGACGGCGAGGCTTTACTGGGCTCCGTAACGGCAGACAGCACCACCGGTGCCTGGAGCTTCACGCCAGAATCTGGTCTACCTGAAGGTAAGCATACGTTCCACGTAACGGCTACCGATAAGGCGGGTAACGTCAGTGATAAGTCAGCCGACTTCGTGCTGACCATGGACTTCACCGCACCAATCATGCCAGTTATCACTGGTGTGGATGATCAGGTGGGTGCAGTCACGGGTAACGTGAAGTCAGGTGATACTACCGACGATGATCGTCCAACCATCAGCGGTACTGGTACTGCCGGTGACACGATTTATGTGTACGCCAAAGACAGCATCAATAACCATCTGATTGGTACCACTACCGTTAAGGCAGATGGCACCTGGACCATGAGACCGGCAGATGCGCTGAAGCCAGGAATGAATGAATTCACGGCAATGGAGAGGGATCCGGTAGGTAATGAGGCTGGCCCAAGTGCGAAGTACACCATTACGGTGGATGGTACTATACCGACAGCACCAACCATTGATACCGTGGCGGATGACGTAGGTACCATCACCGGTGACTTAAAAGACGGTGATACAACTGACGACACCAAACCAACTATCTCTGGTACGGCGATGTCGGCCAAGGGCGGAACGGTTACTATCTATAACGATGGTACCAAAATCGGTACGGCAACGGTTGATGCAGACGGTAAGTGGACATTCACTCCGGCGACAGCACTGGCTGACGGTTCGTATAAGATCACGGTTGATGCGACCAATACGGTCGGTCAAACCAGCGAGAAGAGCGATGCCTTCAACTTTACTGTTGATACTGTTGCACCGGGAGCGGTAACCGATCTGGTTATCACCGATGATGTGGGTGCTGTTACTGGTGCGCTGAAAGATAACGATACCACCGATGACAATACGCCAACCTTCACCGGTAAGGCTGAAGCCAACGGCATCGTGACTATCTATGATGGTTCAACGGCTCTGGGTTCTGTCAAAGCAGGTAGCGATGGTAGCTGGACGTTCACACCGACCGCGCTGGCAGATGGTAAACATGAGTTCAGTACCAAGGTAACGGATGCAGCGGGTAATACCGGTGCGGCGACACCAGTGGTACATATTACTGTAGATACCAGTGTGTTAGCGGTGGCCATTACTAAACTGGAAGATAACGTTGGTGATGTCACTGGCCCAATTAAGGCTAATGGTTTCACTGATGATACCCAACCAGAAGTGATTGGTACGGCTAAAGCGGACAGTATTGTCGAAGTTTACGACGGTGCAACGCTGTTAGGTTCAACCAAGGCAGATGCAACAGGTAACTGGAGCTTTACACCAGCGACCGCATTGGCTCAGGGCGACCACAGCATCACTGCGAAGGCGACCGATACGACGGGTAACAGCAGTACTACTGCGGATGCGTTCAAGTTCACTATTGATTCCGTAGCGCCAACCAAGCCGACTATCGAATCAGCGGAAGACAACGTGGGTACTATCACTGCTACATTGCATAGCGGCGACTCTACCGATGATTCTACTCCGACTCTGACCGGTAAGGCTGAAAAAGACAGTATCGTAAGCGTATATGACGGTACGACTCTGCTGGGTACAACAACGGCAGATAGCAGCGGTGTGTGGACATTCACTACCGATGCCTTGACTGAAGACAAGCATACGTTCCACGTAACGGCGACGGATGCGGCGGGTAACGTCAGTGTTAAATCTGATGACTTTATCCTGACCATGGACTTCACCAAACCAGCACTGCCAGTTATCACCGGTGTGGACGATCAGGTTGGTATTACCAAGGGTAACGTTATTTCTGGCGGAACCACCGATGATACCCGTCCAACCATCAGCGGTACCGGTACTAAGGGCGACATCATTACGGTGTACACCACTGACAGCACCAATAACCATGTTATTGGTAGCACCACCGTTGATGCTAACGGCAAGTGGAGCCTGCAACCGGCAACGGCGTTGGCTGAGGGACAAAACGTGTTCACCGCCGTAGAAACGGATCTGGTGGGTAACGCAACCGACCCAAGTGCTTCGTACACCATTACCTTAGACACCTATGTTTCAGACGCGAAGATTAAGATCACTGCGATTACTGATGACAACGGTGGTTCCAGCACTGACTTTATCACCAACGATAATACGTTGTTGATTAGCGGTACTCTGGATAAGGCTCTGTTGTCTGATGAGACGGTAGAAATCACCCTAGATAATGGCACCACCTGGACCAAGGCAACGACATTAACCGATACCGGTTGGACCGTTGACCTGCAAAGTAAGGTGCTGGCTGATGGGGATTACACCATCAAAGCGCGTGTGGTGGACAATGCCGGTAACGTAGGTAGCACTGACAACCATGCGTTGACCATTATCACGACAGGTCGTGATATGGACGGTCTGAGTACGACGGCGAAGATCACCACCGATACCAGCCATGGTCTGGTGGCAGGCGATCTGTTCAGCCACAGTGCAACCGTTACCAATACCGATATGGTCACTCGTGACCGTAACGTGACGATAACAGGTACGCTGAGTTCGGCGCTGCTAGCCGGTGAAAAACTACAGATCTCGCTGGATGACGGCGCGACCTGGAAGACCCTCACCATGACTGGCAATAACTGGAGCTATGTGTTGCCTGAGGTATCTGCTGATACCACATACAGCTACAAGCTGCAGGCGGTTGATAATGCGGGCAACAAGGGTAGAAATACCACGTTTGAAGACGTCTACAAGGTCGTGATTGACCTGACGGTGCCAGATGCAATTAAAGCTGCGCCACTTATCGACAAGATTGTTAGCACCAAAGACAGCTTCACCTTCGACAGCAGCCGTTACGGTGCGGTAGAAGCGGGCACCATTGTTGCGCTGGTTAGCGACGAGAATGGTAACGGTAACTACCAAGAAGGTCTGGATCAGGTGTTAGGCTTTGCCACGGCGAATGCGGACGGCTCTTGGAGTCTGACCACTAAGCTGCCGGCAGGTGCACATAACCTGGCGTTTATGGTGTGGGATGCAGCGGGTAACCACTCAAGTATGGGTGCTAGCACCAGCGTCGGTGTTACCGACGGTGAAGGTAGCTTGCTGATTACCCAGAAGTGGGGGGGAACTACTGACTCCGATGGTCGTGGCCTGAACGCAGCAGCGGTAACCATTAGCCAAGATGGTCTGTGGTCATTCTTCCAAAGCGTGCGTGGTACCAGTGGTACAACTACCGCTAACGCCGGTCGTGTGTATACCTCGACCGATCGTGAGAACTATGATTCCACCTATCTGGCGCAACCGTCTACTTCTAACGGTGCGGGTTATAATGTTGACAGTGCCAGCTACAGCCGTTACATCAACTCGGCGGTGTTTGCAGATCTCAACCGCGATGGTTATACCGATGTCATGTCACAGGTCAGTTCGTACGAGAACGCCGGTCGTACCGCTTACTGGATGCAAAATGCAGACGGTACCTTCTCACCGAAGGCGGTAGATCAGGGCAGCTTGAACCACCTGGGTGGGGTTATTGGCTATGACCGTGAAGGTGACGGCTATCTGGACTTCGTACTGGCAGACTCCGAGTCAGACTCCATTTCATTCCTGAAGAATGATGCAGGGGTGTTGAGTTACGAAAAAGTGAGCGGTTTCCCTAACGGTCACCCGGGCGGCGCTTTACCATCGGCCTTGAGTCTCATGCACGAAATCGGTGCGGTGGATATCGATAACAACGGTACGGTAGATATTACCGCTCATATTGACTACAACGGTGCGGGTAATAACGCAGGTAATGGTTCTCGCGGTCTGGGTATTCTGTACAACGAGTTAACCGGTACAGGAAAAACCAACTTTGGTACCGTCGGTTACTATACCAACGTGTTCTCCAACGATGGTGCGGATGACTACGGTAACCTGTCGATCTCCATGACCTATGCAGACTTTAACGGCGATGGCTGGTTAGATCTGTTCCTGGCTCGTGGTACCAAGGCGGGTGCGAACAATAATGAAAGTCGTATCTACCTGAATGACGGCACTGGTAAGTTGCTGACAACGGATGCTCAGGCATTGTGGTTTGGTGACAAACTGGCTGGTGGTACGTCGTTGGCAGTGGACTGGAACCATGACGGTAAAGTGGACATTATCGAAATTCCACGCTCTGGCATCAACGATAGCCCAATGCTGTACACCAACACCGGTAACGGTATTTGGAGTGCGGGCGGGGTCAGCCTGACCGGTACCACGAAGTTTGACAACCTGACCGGTGCCGTAGCGCTTGACTACGACTGGGATGGTTCGATGGATATCGTGTTGTATCGTTCTGGCAGTGATGCTGACGTGGTGTCCAAAACTGATTCCGCTCCAACGTTGTTGGTGAAAAACACCAATATCGCGGCGGACGGTACCAGCCTGCAGATCCGTATTGTTGACGGTTTCGGCATCAATACCTTCTACAGTAACACCGTTAAGTTGTATAACTCAGCCGGTGTGTGTGTGGCAACACAGCTGATTAACCCGCAGTCCTCTGGCTCCAGTAACAGTATGGGCCTAGTTAGCTTCTTCGGATTAGATCCAAATGAAGTGTACTCGGTGCAGATGTTGCGTATTACCAACGGGGTAACAGACCATGTGGGCGCTACGGCATCCATTGGTGGTTACACCAACGGTACGGTGAATGAGACGTGGGGCGGCCTGACCACCAGTAAGTCGCACGATGCCTACGTACTGACAGCAGAAAGTTCTAGCGCTGCTAATAATACAGTGGGCGCGAGCGGCATTATCGGTACTGGCTATAACGACACCTTCTTCGGTTCGGCGGGTAATGATACCTACACCGGTGGTGGCGGTTGGAACCTGATCGTCAGCGGTCAGCAAGTCTGGAGTGAAACGGCGGGTCTGGATATTGTGGACTACAGCCGCTCTGCTTCGGCGATCACAGCCAACCTGACTACCGGCGTTGCAACTGGATGGGGCACCGACAAGCTGGTCAGTATCGAAGGCCTGATCGGTACTTCTCTGGGTGATACGTTCACCGATAACGCGGCTAACAACCTGTTTGAAGGTCGCGGCGGCGATGACACCTTCTACCTGACTAACGGTGGTAACGATGTACTGATGTACAACGTGCTGGCCGGTAAGGGTGGTGACGGTACTGGCGGTAACGGTCATGACATCGTGTATGGCTTTACCGTAGGTAATCTGCTGACCAATAAGAATGCAGACCTGATCGACGTGAGCGATCTGCTGAACTATTCCGGTCCGTTATCCTGCTTTATGGATGAAGGCAAGATGACGCTGGACTTCGCTTCTCTGGGTATTATGGATTACCTGAAGGTAACGCAGACCGGTAGCGATACGGTTATCAGCATTGACCGTGATGGTAAAGGTGGGGCGTATGGCTTCCAGGATCTGATCACGCTGAAAGGTGTGAGTACTGACCTAGTGACGCTGTTGTCCAACAACCAGATCGAGGTAGGTGATGATACGCTGACACATCCGGCTGGCGTACAGTCTGTGCAGTCATTGTTATCGACAACTCAGCAGTCACTGCTGTCTATCTCTCAGATGTTTACCGCTGGTGACGACATTCTGTTCGGCACCGATAAGGCAGACATCCTGATGGGTGGCCAAGGCAACGATACCTTTATCCACATTGGTACCGGTGACCAAGTCATGGGCGGAGTGGGTAACGATGTTATCAAGCTGGCCTCAACAGACTTCGACTTTATCTCTGGTGATGAGGGTATCGACACCCTGATTCTGGAAGGTAAAGACGTGCTGTTAGACCTGGGTGCGTTGAAAGACAAACTGAGCTCAGTGGAAATCTTCGACATGGGTGATGGTCACAACACCATGAAGGTTTCTCTGGATGATGTTTTACGTCTGGGTTCAGAAGAACTGGCAATTAAGAGTGGTGATAAAGCAATTATCGTTAATGGTGAAGAAGGCAGCACTCTGCAGTTAGAGAGTGGTGACGGCCAGTGGACGATGTCGCAAAGCAATTACCAACATGACGGTAGTACCTATAACGTCTGGACCATGAGTACCTCAGGTATTGAAGTACTGGTCGAGAACACGGTTAACCCGATCATTATGTAATTGAGTGATTGAAGCGGCCGCCGTAAGGCGGTCGTCTTCAGCACACACTGTTTAACTTACCAGTAACGGAATAACTCAGGAGTAAATATGTTTAGGAAAAACAACATGTCACAAATAAACAAACCGTCCGCATGGTTACGTGCGTCGGCGATAGGGCTTGTCCCAGCATTATTGGCTTTCAACGTGATGGCCAAAGGCGTTGTCATCCATGATGAGATGGAGATTAGTCCAGTGGATTCGTCGGATGCCCCAGTGGTCGCCACGCCAGGACCAGCCATTACCATGACCCATACCGGTACTCAGTACGTACCGGTAGGCCGTATTGGCAATTCACTGTCTCAGGTGGTGTTTTATCATCCGAAGAGAGCGGGCGATAGCGCGATTGGTGTTGCCAATATCTATGTGGACCGTGAGTTTCAGGGTGCATTAAGAACCGGTCAGTTTAGCGTGTTCTGTGTAGAGCCGGGTAAACACATTATTGAAGCTTATCAGAATGATGCGCCTAACTATACGGGTAAAGAAGTTCCACGCACCATGGCTCGCCTAGACGGTGGAAAAACTTACTTTGTTGAAACCAATGCCGACCAAAACGTGGGTACACCGGTCTCTGTAAACCGTACTCAGGCTGAAAGCCAACTGTTTGGTTATAAGAACAGCGCCACTATTAACCGTGCTTCAGCGGTGAGAGCGTGTGAATACATCGGTGGTATGTCACAACTGGGTAACGTGCTGTTTAGCTTCGCCGGTAGAAAAGTGTCGGATATCGAAGCGGGTGGTAAAGATATCGTTGAAAACATGGCGGACTACATCAAGGGTCAGCCGCAGATTCAGCGTGTGGATATTGTTGGTCATGCGGACCCAGTAGGTAGCCCGGCATTCAACCAGAAACTGTCTGTACAACGTGCAGAAACAGTGAAGAAAATGCTGGTGTCTAAAGGTGTACCGGCTTCATTACTGTTCACCAGTGGTGAAGGGGACAACAACCCAACCGTCGATTGCAGTGGTTTACCGAATAAAGAACGTAATTTCTGTAACCGTGCTAACCGTCGTGTGGATGCATTGATCCAGACAAACACAAACGCTGAATAATCGTTTGTTGTAATCAGTAAACAACCGGCCTGGCTAACAGGCCGGTTAATGATATCGCCAGCGGGTTTGTGGAGAGCCTGCTGACGATATCAGCAGTTAAACGGCTAGAAGATTGCCAAAAAATAGCTAAAAAGTTGTAAGCATATTACCAAAACAGGAATATCTATGAGTCAGGATTTTGACGCCAAAACGGATGCTCAACAGGACAGTTTACTATGGTCTGTTCAGTGGCTGGCCGCCTATTATGATAAACCGGCCAGTGCGGCGGTTTTGTATGCAGGTTTACCCAGAGAGCCGAAACTCAGCCCGCAATTAGCACTGCGGATGCTTGACCAGATCGGTATGGCGACTAGCTGGGTTGAAAGGGATTTAAATCAGTTATTTTCTTACCTGTTTCCGGTCGCGATAGCGCGTAAAGACGGTACTCACTGTATTGTCACCGAACGGATGGGTAAAGGCGCAAATACCTCTTACCGGATACTTTTGCCTGAGAATGGGGGCGGTGAAGTCATCATGCCTGCCAGCGCTCTAGATGAGAGCTACTCTGGCTTTGTCTTATTGTGTAACCCCAAGCCGAAACTGGATGAGCGCAGTAATGACTGCCTGCCAGAGCCGAATAGAGAGGGGCATTGGCTGTTTTCTACGTTATGGCGCTATCGTCATTACTTTACCAGTGCAGCATTAGCCGCGCTGCTGGCTAACGTTCTGACGTTGGCTTCTACCTTCTTCACCATGAACGTGTATGACCGGGTGGTACCAACCCAAGCCTATGTAACCTTATGGTCACTGGCGGTGGGTGTGGCCATTGCTATTGTCTTTGAGTTCATCTCACGGTTGGTGAGGGCTCACTTAATTGATATTGCAGGTAAAAAGGCTGATTTATTGCTGGGTACCATGCTGTTTAGGCAGGTGATGTCCATTCGGATGGAAAATAAACCGCAGTCATCAGGCTCGTTTGCCAACCAACTGCGTGAGTTTGAATCGGTACGGGACTTCGTGACGTCCGCCACGCTATCCACGCTGTCCGATCTGCCATTCTGTCTTTTATTCCTGTTTATTATCTATGTGGTTGCCGGTCCACTGGCGCTGGTTACTCTCGGTGCAATACCCATCATCGTGATTATCAGCATCTATATTCAATGGCCGCTGTCAAAAAACATGAAAGAAAACATGAGAGAAATCTCTCTCAAACAGGGGCTACTGATTGAAACCATCGACGGGATGGAATCGCTGAAAGCCGCCCGCGGTGAAGGTGTAATGCAAAAGCGCTGGGAAGATTTCAGTGCATTAGCCGCGGCTTCTTCCATGAAATCAAAAGCCCTGTCGAGCTTCATGACCACCTTTGTTTCGTTTATTCAGCAACTGACAACGGTGGTGTTAGTGGTGTGGGGCGTTTACCTGATCCACGCTGGCGAACTGACCATGGGTTCAATGATCGGTGCGGTGATCCTGTCGGGTCGTACCTTATCCCCACTGGCTTCGGTAGTGGGTCTGGCGATCCGTTTCCAGCAGGCCAAGGCCGCTTTGGGTTCACTGAACCAACTGATGAAAATGCCGAAAGAGCGGGATGATAAGATTCACTATCTGTCCGCGCCAAGCTTCACCGGTAATTTACGCTTAAGAAACGTCAACTTTAGTTACCCGAGCGGCAACATGATGATGGCCGCGCCGGTAGTACTTCAGAAAATCAACTTTGCCATTCGTCAGGGTGAGCGGGTTGCTATTCTTGGCAGTATCGGTAGCGGTAAGTCCACATTGTTGAAAGTGATGGCGCGGTTGTTCCAGCCAAGTAATGGCCAACTGATGATTGATAATGTGGATGCCACCCAGGTAGACCCTGCGGACTGGCGTACCTCCGTTGGCTATGTAGGCCAAGACAGCCGATTGTTCTTTGGTACGCTGCGGGACAACATCGTTATCGGTAATCCGTCTGCCCCTACAGAAGACATTCTCAAAGTGGCCCGTATGACCGGGCTGGATAAAATGGCCTCCCGTCATCCTCTGGGTTTTGCGATGCCGATTGGTGAGATGGGACAGGGTATCTCCGGCGGTCAGAAGCAGCTGGTTTCACTGGCGCGTTGCTTACTACTGAAGCCAAAAATTTTGTTGATGGATGAGCCAACCAGTTCGATGGATGCCATGACCGAGTTGCAATTTATTCAACAACTTAAATCCGCTGTGACCGATCAAACACTGATATTGGTGACCCATCGTTTCTCACTGCTGGAACTGGTCGACCGCTTGATTGTGCTGGATGAGGGCAAAGTGGTGGCAGATGGACCGAAAGATGAGGTTATTGCCGCGCTGAAAGCCAACGGTAAAGCACAGTAGTGGGTCATGTTAAAACGACAGCCAGTGTGGCGTTAACCCGTCGCTAACAGGGATGAAAGTAACAGAGAGCAACAATGATGCAAGGGAAAATAGGTTCCATGACAGATAAAAAGCAGCAGGTGAGTGGAGGGCTACCTTCACCAACAGGCAAAGTGAAATCAAGTGATTTGCCTTATATGCGCGACTTGCAGGAAGCGTTGATCGAACAAAAAACGCCGTTCAGCATGATCATGCTCTATTTAATTGCGGCCGTATTGGTCATTGCGATTATCTGGGCGAAATTCGCTCGGGTAGAAGAAGTGACGCTGGGAGAAGGGCGAATTATTCCCGCCAGCCGTGAACAAGTTATTCAGAGCCTAGAAGGTGGGATCCTAGAAGAGCTGAATGTGCACGAAGGGGACATCGTCGAGAAAGGGCAGATACTACTAAAAATCGACCCAACGCGGGTGGGCGCGGTGTACCGCGAAGGGGTTTCTAAAGTGATTGGCTTGAAAGCGTCGATTGCCCGGTTGCGTTCAGAAGCCTACGGCGTTCCGCTGGAGTTCCCGGCCGATGTGAAAGCGGTGCCGTCGGTAGTCAACGATGAAACTCAGGCTTATAACGCACGCAGACAAACGCTGGATGAGAGTGTGAAAACGCTGAAAACCAGCCTGCAACTGGCCCAGAGTGAAATTAACCTGTCTGAGCCGTTGATGAAAAAAGGGCTGATGTCGGAAGTTGAGCTATTGAGAATGCGCCGTCAGGCCAACGAATTTAGCCTGCAAATTGCCGAACGCCAAAACCGATTCCGTTCTGAAGCCAACGCCGAATTGAACAAGTTTGAAAGTGAACTGGCCCAAACCGTGCAGAACGTGGCGGCGCGGGAAGATGTCATGAACCGTACCACCATTGTTGCCCCGGTGCGGGGCACGGTCAATAACATTAAGGTGACCACGGTAGGTGGGGTAATCCAGCAGGGGGCGGAAATCATGGCGATTATTCCGCTGGAAGATCAACTGCTGGTGGAAGCCAAGATTAAGCCATCGGACGTGGCGTTTTTGCATCCGGGCCTGCGCGCAACGGTAAAAATCACGGCGTATGACTACTCGATTTACGGTGGGCTTAGCGGCACGTTAGAACATATCAGCCCGGATACGCTAAAAGATGAAGACAAGATGCGTCAGGGGCGGGGTGAAAGCACCTATTACCGGGTGTTAGTGCGGACTGACAAAGCAGCGCTGACGGCGAAAGATAAAGTCTTCCCCATTATGCCGGGGATGATAGCGACGGTAGAAATCAGAACAGGAGAGAAAACCATACTGGATTACATCCTGAAACCGGTCTTGAAGGCCAGAGAAGCGTTCCGGGAACGGTAAGGTTATATTATGAAAATCAAACAACTTGCCCTGCTCACGCTGTCGCTGTCCGTGTCCTTAACGACCGCGACATCCGCGAGGGTTGATGACAGCCTGATGCAATCACTGCAGCCGGGTCGCCGTGCGGGGGTGGTTAATCCACCGCCACCGGCAATGAAGAAGCCCGTAGCGCCTTCGGTCCCGGTAGAGCAGGCCCGCTCATCCGATCCGGTTATTCTGATGCCGACGCCGGTATCAGCCACGCCGGCCCGTGCCGTTCAGCCAACGATTGTGGTACCGCCACCGGTGGCGGTTTCGACCGTGGGTCGAGATGGTAAAGGGTGGATAGCCGATCCACCGCGCGCTCAACCCGAGCCGGTGAGCCAACCGTCACGCGGCCCTGCAACCGCCGATCATGATAATCAGGTGTTGGAGCTGATGGATATTGAGACGGCTGAGACAGCGCAGGCCCCTGCGGAGCCGGTAGTGAAAAGTGTGAGTACGCCGGTTGTGGCACCTCAGCCGGTCACAACAGTCCACAATGCGGCCCCCGTGACACCAACCCCAACGGTGCCTACGGCGGCCATAGCAACGGTGGGTCGTGACGGTAAGGCATGGTCGGTAGCCCCGACTCCGGCTAAGGCGTCGTCCGCGGTTGCGTCGTCAAAGAAAACTGCCGGTGATGATGTGCAATCGATGGAGTTTATGCCGATTGAAAATACCGAAGGCATGACTGAAAACGCCGGAAATAGTGCATTGGTCAGCGAGCCGGAGCCAAAACGGAGTTCACAAAATCCGGCCCCGGTAGTGGCGATGGCACCTGTGGCTAAGGCCCCAAGCGCCGTGGATATGGCCCCGGAGAAGATGACTCCAGCGGCGGCACCGGCACCGGCCCGCCAGCCGGTGAGTGCGCCGTCGTCGAACGCGGTCGGTAAAGGCCATGATACAGAACAACTCAGTTTTACTGAGCTAGCGTTGGACTCGAATGAGCCGATGACGGAGTCCACTCCTATCGTGGCTCAAGCCGCGCCGGATAACGCCACCGCGACGTCAGGCCACTCAACAACAATGTTGACCGATACCCGGCCTGAGATTCAGCCGGTATCCGGTAAAAATCAGACGGCTAAAAATGAGCTGGCGGATACGCCTGTGCTGTCGCCTAAGGGTGATAAGACGGTTCAGCAGGATATCCTGAACTGGACGGTGACGGATACCTCATTGGCACCGGCCGATACCACCAGCAGTGCGGATTTATATAAGTCCGCTCCGAAGCTGTCGGCTTCCGGCGGCAATAAAGCCTCGGTTGATTTTATCAAGGACACGGTGCGACAGGCGCTGGTGTTCAGCCCAGAAATCCGTAATGCCGAGGCGTCATCAACGGCATCCCGATACGACGTAGATGAAATCAAAGGTAAGCGTTGGCCTCAGGTAAAAGTGGGTGCTAACTCACCGATTTCCAGTTTTGGTGGGGGTAAAAGCGTTAATAACTCAACGGATGTGAGTGATACCAGCGGTTCGGTGTCGATGACGACCACGGTTTATGACTTTGGTAAAACCAGCAGCGGAATTCAGAGCGCCGAAGAAACCTCGAAAGCCTCGTTGGAATTAGAAAAGCTGACGCGTAACCAGATAGCGTTCCAAACGATTTCTGGCGTGCTGGAGTTGGATAAATATCAGAAAGATATTCAAGTAGCGAAACTGTATCAGACCCGCATGTCGGATCTGGTCAAAATGCTGTCGCAAATAACGGAAACGGATAAAGGGCGGGGCAGCGAACTGGTTCAGGCACGTTCTAAGCTGTTACAGGCTCAAACCAACGTTCAGCAGTTAGAAAGTAAATGGCGAGAAACGCAGATCAAAATGACCCGTTTGGTCGGTCACGAAGTGGCGGTCCCGGAAAATCTCAAGTGGGAAGGGTCCGATCTGTCGACGAACACCATTTTAACCGCGCTGGATAATCACCCGCAAATCTTGCGCGCGAAAGCGGAAGTGCAGGCGAGTTTATATAAGGCGGATGCGATTAAGTCATCCTCTTATCCAAATATCAACTGGGTGGTATCCAAAAGCAGCGCTAAAGATGTGAATGGCGATGAGCAAGCTTGGTACACGGGAGTCAACGTGGAGTGGGACTTGTTTACCGGTGGCTCAGCCTCGGCGTCACAGCAGGCGGCGGCTCAACGCGCGCAGGCGACCCAAATGCAGTTTGAAACCACGGTGTTGGAGTTGAAATACAAAATCCGCAGCATGATCCAGACGCGAGATTCGTCATTCGAGCGAGCAAAAGAGTATCGGAATTTATCGGCCGATACCGACCGGGTAAGAACGATGTTCTATGAACAATGGTACTACTTGGGTAAACGTTCGTTACTGGATGTGCTTACGGCGGAAAACGAACACTTTAACAACCAGATTTCAGCAATTAACAATCAGTACGATGGCTATACCGCGAATATTAGTATTATGTCGGAATCAGCTATGTTACTGAATTGGTTAGGTATGCCGGTTTATTGATGAACCGGTTAAGTCATCAGCACATATGTTTAATGCGATGAGTCATTTCAATTATTATCATGGAGGTTTGCAGTGAAAAAAGGAGCACCAATTTGCCATCACTGCGATAAAAGTAGTGGCGTAAAGCGACATGGAGTTACTAAGTCAGGTTATCAGCGCTATTTTTGTACGTTATGCAAAAAAACATTTCAGACGAGCTATATCTATAAAGGGCGAGAACAACATATTGCTACTCAAATTGAGCGATTAGTTTCAGATAAACTTACGCCTAAACAGATTAGTGTAGAAATTCAGGTTGATTTGGATACTGTGGAATTACACATTAAAAGGATGAAAAGACCATCTGGTATGCGCTAACCAAATTATCCTACTCGTCTTAATCATGTTTGCTAACGCCATGATAAAGTTAACCCCGTTCACTTAAGATGTTTTGAGTGAATGGGGTACTGATTTTTCAGATTTTAACGGTCTTCTCTATTAGGCCGTTTTTTTTCAGCAGAATAAACAGCGTCATGTTTTCCCGCACCTTTTTGAGTTTCATCGGGATACATCTCGATTTTCCCAGCGCACACCCGATTAACTCATCCTATATTCGCCGCATGACTATTACGGAACTTATCCGCAACGGCGAGATCTTCATTCCGCGTTATCTGGCTCATCTCCATTCTTATCCGGTATGCTATAAAGCGGCCTTTTCTTCGTGCTTTTATCTGATGTGGATTGAGGCAATATGGTTTAGTCATTAGTTCCTGATACCCAGCCAACTTCCCTTTTTGTAGTTAAATGCCATCAAACAGGTAGTTTATTAGTCATTAATTATATTGCTTGCTAATTATTTATTTTTTAATTTATTATTAATTTTTATATTATTTACATTTTATGTTTTTTATTAAATTTATTTTTCATTCTTATTTTTAAATTACCATCCTTTAAATAGAGAATATTTGATTAAAAATCACGCTTTTTAGCGGCCTATTATTATTAATGTTAATATAATTACATTAATAATTAATTATGACATTATTATTCAATTGAATTATTATTATATTTGGTAGCTAATTGGTTAATATAGTTAATAATTTGGTTTTTTTGTTTTTTTAATTTGCTGATTTTTATTGATATTTTAACTTTTCTATAGATTGTCAGTGACTTGTGCAAGTTTTTTTAAATTTCAATAATTTTATCATTGGGTTATATTGATATCTCTGCGTGGTTAATACCATTCATCAGTTTGAATAACGTGACGAATAGTCATTAGTTATATGAAATTCATTTATGTCTTTTTATGCCAATCAATCTCCAAATAAAACCATCCTGAATAAAATTTTTGGTTTTCTTATCTAAAAAAATTATTCATAAAAGAATAAAAAACTTAATCTGATTTTACTAAAAATTCATTATGTCGATAAATGCGTTGCAATTGATGTAATATGTTTAATGAATGCGTGTTATTTAATTAAATCTTCACCTCTTAATTTTCTAGGGAGGCGCGAAAGATTTTAGGAAATATGTAAGGATAAAGGAGTTATTCTAGTATGAATACAAACGCCAGTTTATTGGTAAATACAGGAAGCGGCCCTTCTCAGGTAGTATCCCTCAACGTAGGTAAGCCCATCAAGATTAAGATTCAGCCGGGCAATAAATACCTCCTAAAGAATAAAGATGATAATTATGCACCAGAAAACGTCACTCTGCAGCGCAATGGTGACGATCTGTACGTTATTCTGGAAGGGGACACTACTCCGGCGATCGTTATTGAAGATTATTATGTATCCGGCGATAACACACCGTTATTAGGTATGGCGGAGGATGGTCAGGTATATGCCTATGTCATCACCGATGGTTCCGGTTTGGGTGATGGCTACCTGTTTAATGACGGTAGCTTTGCCCCCGCGGCTCTTGGCGGTATGCCAATGGGCGACGGTGCTTACCTGTTTGAAAATACGGAAGACAATGACTTTGGACTGCTGGCCTTATGGCCGTGGTTTCTGGGTGCTGCGGTTATTGGCGGTATTGTCGGTAATGCAATCTATGAGCATAACAAAGATGATGGTTCATCACCGTCGCCAACCCCGGCTTCTGTACCAACGCTGAGTGGCGCAACGGATGTGACCGGCGATATTACCGGCCCAATCTCTTACGGCTCAACCACAGATGAAACAAAACCAACCATTTTTGGTACCGGTGATGCCGGTAACACCATCACTATTTACGACAATGGTAAAGCGATTGGTTCTGCCGTTGTTGGTGCTGATGGCCAGTGGAGTTTCACACCAGAAACCGCGCTAAGCGAAGGTTCTCATAAAATCACCATCACTCAGACCAATCCTGAAGGCCAGACCAGCAGCCAGACGGATGATTTCACTTTCATCGTTGATACCGTAGCGCCAAACAAACCCTTGTTTGAAGCGCTGGACGATGTAGGTGCCATTCAAGGCACAATTGCGAACGGTGCAACCACCGACGATGCCCGCCCTGAATTCACTGGTAAAGGTGAAGTCGGCAGTACCATTACGATTTTCATTGATGGAAAAGAAGCGGGTAAAACCATCGTTGGTGCAAATGGCACTTGGAGCTGGACGCCAACCGCCGATCTGGCAGATGGTCACTATCAGGTTACTGTAACGGAAACTGATAAAGCCGGTAATACCAGCGCAACCTCTCCAACTTTCGATTTCAATGTCGACACTACTGCGCCCGATAAGCCACCGCGCCTTGAAGCCTACGATGATGTGGGTAGCAAGACCGGTCTGATTAGCAATGGTGAAATTACCGATGACGCTCGTCCTGAGTTTAAAGGCTGGGGTGAAGCCGGTAACACCATTATTATTTATGATAATAGCGATGGTGCTGGAAAAGAGATTGGCCGTGTTACTGTGGGTGACGACGGGACTTGGACATGGACGCCAGATTTTGATTTAGCGGACGGTAACCACAGCGTTACTTATACTCAAACGGATAAAGCGGGTAATGTCAGTGAGCCTTCCGACTCCCGTGACTTTATCGTTGACGTTTCAGGCGTTTCTGCACCCGACGGTCTTACCATCATGGATAATACCGGTGCTATCACGGGGCCTATTAAGGCCGGTGATAAAACCGATGAAACCAAGCCAGAGTTTTCAGGTAAAGGTACACCGGGCGGCATCATCACCATTTATGACAACGATGAGCCTATTGGCAGCGTAGTTGTTGGTGAAGACGGCAACTGGAGTCTGATCCCGGATGTGGCGCTGGAAGAGGGTAGTCACAGTATTACCACCACTGAAACCAGTAAATCAGGTAACGAGAGCGAACCTTCTGCTCCGATTGATTTTGTGGTGGATACCACACCTCCAACTAAACCAGAAATTGGCGGCGTCACCGATAACACCGGTGATAAGACTGGCCCAATCACCTCCGGTGAACCAACGGATGAAACCCGTCCGGAGTTCAGCGGTGAAGGTGAGCCGGGCAGCACCATTGTTATCAAAGACAAAGATGGCGAAATCATCGGCAGCTCCGTAGTCGACGAAGACGGTAAGTGGACCGTTAAGCCAGAGCAGCCATTAGGTGAAGGTTCTAACGAACTGGTTATCGTAGAAATCGACGAAGCCGGTAACGAGAGTGACCCGTCCGATCCGTTTGACGTGGTGGTGGATACCACACCTCCAACTAAACCAGAAATTGGCGGCGTCACCGATAACACCGGTGATAAGACCGGACCAATCACCTCCGGTGAACCAACGGATGAAACCCAGCCGGAGTTCAGCGGTGAAGGTGAACCGGGCAGCACCATCGTTATCAAAGACAAAGATGGCGAAATCATCGGCAGCTCCGTAATAGACGAAGACGGTAAGTGGACCGTTAAGCCAGAGCAGCCATTAGGTGAAGGTTCTAACGAACTGGTTATCGTAGAAATCGACGAAGCCGGTAACGAGAGTGACCCGTCCGATCCGTTTGAAGTGGTGGTGGATACCACACCTCCAACTAAACCAGAAATTGGCGGCGTCACCGATAACACCGGTGACAAGACTGGCCCAATCACCTCCGGTGAACCAACGGATGAAACCCGTCCGGAGTTCAGCGGTGAAGGTGAGCCGGGCAGCACCATTGTTATCAAAGACAAAGATGGCGAAATCATCGGCAGCTCCGTCGTAGACGAAGACGGTAAGTGGACCGTTAAGCCAGAGCAACCGCTGGAAGAAGGTTCTAACGAGCTGGTGATTGTTGAAATCGACGAAGCCGGTAACGAAAGTGACCCGTCCGATCCGTTTGAAGTGGTGGTGGATACCACACCTCCAACTAAACCAGAAATTGGCGGCGTAACCGATAACACCGGTGATAAGACTGGCCCAATTACCTCTGGTGAACCAACGGATGAAACCCAGCCGGAGTTCAGCGGTGAAGGTGAACCGGGCAGCACCATCGTTATCAAAGACAAAGATGGCGAAATCATCGGCAGCTCCGTAATAGACGAAGACGGTAAGTGGACCGTTAAGCCAGAGCAACCGCTGGGTGAGGGTTCTAACGAACTGGTTATCGTAGAAATCGACGAAGCCGGTAACGAAAGTGACCCGTCCGATCCGTTTGAAGTGGTGGTGGATACCACGCCTCCTTCTAAACCTGAAATTGGCGGCGTGACTGACAATACCGGTAATGTAACTGGCCCTATCTCCTCTGGTGAACCAACGGATGAAAAACAGCCGGAATTCAGCGGTGAAGGCGAACCGGGCAGCACCATTACTCTGAAAGATGAAGACGGCAACGTGCTGGGCACCGCGGTGGTGGATGAAGACGGTAAGTGGACCGTGAAGCCGGAGCAGCCGCTGGAAGAAGGTTCCAATAACCTGGTGATCACGGAAACCGATACGGCGGGTAACGAAAGCGATCCGTCGGATCCGTTTGACGTGGTGGTGGATACCATTGCGCCAGAAAAACCAACCATTGGTGGCGTCACCGATAACACCGGTAGTATCACTGGCTCAATTAATCCTGGCGATGTGACTGATGAAACCCGTCCGGAAATCACGGGTACCGGTGAACCGGGCAGCACTATCACCATCAAAGATGCAGAAACCGGCGAAGTACTGGGTACTTCAACCGTTGATGAAAATGGTAACTGGACCGTTAAGCCAGAGCAGCCGTTAGGCGAAGGCGAGCACAGTTTAGTGGTTACTGAAACCGATAAAGCGGGTAACGAAAGTGAGCCGTCCGATCCAATCGACTTTGAAGTGGATACTACCCCGCCGGCGAAACCGGAGTTAGGTAGTGTTATTGATAACGAAGGTGATATCACCGGCGCTATCAAACCGGGTGATGAAACCGACGATAAAACCCCAACCTTCACTGGTGAAGGCGAGCCGGGTAACACCATTACCGTTAAAGACGGTGATAAGGTGATTGGTACCGCTATCGTTGATGAAAACGGTGCGTGGAGCTTTACGCCAGAAACAGAGCTGAGCGATGGTTCACACAGCATTACCGTGACGGAAACCGACAAAGCGGGTAACGAAAGCGAACCGTCCGACAGCTTTGATTTTGTGGTGGATACCACCCCGCCAAATCCCGCTAATTTGTCTATTTCCGGCGTAATGGATAACTACGGTGAAATCACCGGTAATATCACCAATGGTGGTGCCACTGATGACAGTCGTCCGGTTATCAGCGGTACGGGTACCGCGGGCGATACTATCATTCTGTATGTGAACGACGGCACCGGTAACCATGAAATTGGCCGCGGTACGGTTGGTTCTGACGGTAAGTGGAGCATTCAGCCAGAAGCGCCATTACTGCCGGGCAGCAACCAGTTCACTGCGGTTGAAATGGATACTGCGGGCAATAAAACTGACCCAAGTAACTCATATACCGTAACGCTGGACGTTTCCCGTCCAAGCGAGCCGGTGATTGTTAACGTACTGGATAACGAAGGTGATGTGATTGGTCCATTGCAGAAAGGCGATGTGACTGACGATAACCAACCTACTATCACCGGTACTGCCGAAGCTGGCTACACCATCCGTATTTACGATGGCGCAACCCTGTTAGGTACGGCAACGGCTGACAGCAAAGGCGTCTGGACATTTACTCCGGATACCGCACTGGCGGACGGTAAGCACAACATTACCGCTACAGCCACCAGTCCTGTTGGTCAAACCAGCGATAAGTCCGGTATCTTCAACTTCGAAGTGGATACCAAAGCGCCTGACGCGGTGGAAAATCTGGTGGTGACCGATAACGTCGGTGATTATCAGGGCCCTCTGAGCAACGGCGATACCACCGATGACAGTACCCCAACCTTCAGCGGTAAAGCAGAACCGGGCAGCACCGTCACTGTCTATGACGATGGTAAAGTGCTGGGTACGGTGAAAGTTGACGGCGAAGGTAAGTGGACGTTTACCCCGGATTCAGCGCTGACTGATGGCGATCATAACTTCACCACCACCGTGACTGACAAAGCGGGTAACGTGAATCCAAACGGTCCGGGCCTGTCCCTGACGGTGGATACCTCAAACGATCCGGTCAGCATCACCGCATTAATCGATGATGTGGGTACCGTGACCGGCAATATCACCGCCAACGGCGTGACTGACGATACCCAACCGGAAATCACCGGTGAAGGTAAGCCAGGTGCCACCATCAAGGTGTACGATGGTTCAACCCTGCTGGGTGAAACTACGGTGAAAGCCAACGGCAGTTGGAGCTTCACGCCATCTACCGATCTGAGCGAAGGCGCGCACAGCATTACGGTCACCATGACTGATAAAGCCGGCAACCTGACCGGGCCAACGGCGGCGTTTGACTTTGCGGTGGATACCACTGCACCAACCATGCCGACCATTGATTCAGCCTTTGATGACGTGGGCAGCAAGCAAGGTTCATTAGCCAGCGGCAGCATGACCGATGACTCCACTCCAACCCTGAAAGGTACCGCAGAAAAAGGCAGCCTGGTCACCCTTTATGACAATGGTCAGTTCCTGAGCACCGTGACTGCGGATAATATCACCGGCGAGTGGAGCTTTACACCGTCTACCCCAATCAGCGAAGGTGAACACAAGTTCCATGTCACCGCCACCGATGCGGCGGGCAATACCAGCACACCATCTGCTGACTTTATCCTGACCACCGACTACACCGGTCCGGATGCCAGCAATCTGAAGATCACTGGTGTGGCGGATAACTACGGTGAAATCACCGGTAATATCGAAAACGGTAACGCCACCGATGACAGCCGTCCGACCATTCAGGGTACCGGTACCGCGGGCGACACTATCATTGTGTACGCACAGGATGCCACCGGTAACCATGTGATTGGTAGCACCATAGTGGGTGCGGACAATAAGTGGAGCCTGCAACCTGAGTCGCCATTACTGCCGGGTGAGAACAAATTCACCGCAGTAGAAATCGATCCGGTGGGTAACTTCACCGATCCAAGCGCCGAGTATGTGGTGACGCTGGATATGTCACGTCCAACCGAGCCAGTGATTGTGAACGTGCTGGATAACGTGGGTGACATCACCGGTGCATTGCAGAAAGGCGATGTGACGGATGATACCAAACCGGTTATCACCGGTACTTCAGAAGCAGGCTATCTGGTACGCATCTATGATGGTGCAACGCTGATTGGTTCCGCCACCGCGAACGAGAAAGGCGTCTGGACGTTTGAGCCAACCACGGCACTGGCAGAAGGCATGCACAACATTACTGCCACTGCGACCAGCCCGCTGGGACAGACCAGTAAACCTACCGGTATCTTCAACTTTGAAGTGGACACCAAAGCACCGAACTCGGTTGAAAACCTGCAAGTGTTCGACAACGTGGGTGAGAAGCAGGGTTACATTCTGGATGGCGATACCACCGATGACGCGACGCCAACCTTCAGCGGCAAAGCGGAACCGGGCAGCACGGTGACCATCTATGACAATGGCAATGCCATTGGTTCTGCCAAAGTAGACAGCAACGGTAACTGGTCATATACGCCGGACAGCAATCTGTCGGACGGTGAACATACCTTTACTACCTCTGTCACCGATAAAGCCGGTAACACCAACACTGATGGTCCGTCTCTGACTATCACCATCGATACCACTAACGTTGTGGTTAGCATTAGTGCGCTCATTGATGATGTGGGTGACAAGCAGGGCAATATCACACCAAACGGCGTGACCGACGATACTAAACCGGAAATCACCGGTGAAGGTAAAGCGGGCAGCACCGTAACCATCTATGATGGCTCTGTGAAGCTGGGTGAAACCACGGTGAAAGCCGACGGCACCTGGAGCTTTACGCCAACGACTCCACTGAAAGAAGGCGCGCATAGCATCACCGTGATTGCCAAAGATCAGGCGGGTAACACCAGCGATCGTACTTCTGTGTTCGAGTTCACTGTAGACACCACTGCGCCAACCATGCCGACCATCGAGTCAGCACAGGATGACGTGGGGACGAAACAGGGTACTCTGAACAATGGCGATAAGACCGATGACTCCACACCAAGCCTGACCGGTACCGCCGAGAAAGGCAGCGTGGTGAAGATCTATGATAATGGCGCGCTGTTAGGCTCAACGGTTGCTGACAGCACCACCGGCAAGTGGACCTTCACTCCGTCAACGCCAGTACCAGAAGGCGAGAACAAGTTCCATGTCACAGCCACGGATGCCGCCGGTAATACCAGCGTTCCATCTGCTGACTTCATTTTGACCACTGACTATACCCGTCCGGACGGCACTAACCTGTCGATTACCGGCGTGGACGATCAGGTCGGCGCTTACACCGGTAACGTAAAAGCGGGTGAAACCACCGATGATACCCGTCCAACCATCAGCGGTACCGGTACGGCCGGCGACACCATTATCGTTTATGTGAAAGACGGTTCCGGTGAGCGTGAAATTGGTCGTGCAACAGTGGATGAAAATGGTAACTGGAGTATGCGTCCGGCGACACCACTGGCGAAAGGCGCCAACGAGTTCACCGTGGTGGAAATGGATCCGGTCGGCAACACCACCGATCCAAGCGCACCGTATGCGATTGTTATCGACAACTCCAAACCTCAACCGCCAGTGATTGAAACGGTAGACGATAACGTAGGCCCGGTAACCGGCGCGCTGCAAAAAGGTGATGTGACCGACGACGCCACGCCAACCCTGAAGGGTACCGCAGTAGCCAACGGCATTGTGACCATCTACAACAACGGTAACGTGATTGGCTCTGCTCAGGTGGATGATAAAGGTAACTGGACGTTTACCCCGGATACGGCGCTGGCAGACGGTAAATATAACATTACCGTGACGGCCACCAGCCCGGTCGGTCAGGTCAGCGATCCAACCGGTATCTTCAACTTTGAAATTGATACCACGGCACCGGGTGCAGTCGAAAACCTGTTGATCAGCGATAACGTGGGCGCCTATCAGGGTCCGTTGAAAGACGGCGATATCACCGATGACAACACCCCAACCTTTAGTGGTAAAGCGGAAGCGGGCAGCACGGTATCTGTCTATAACGACGGCAATCTGCTGGGTACCGCCAAGGTGGATACCAATGGTAACTGGAGCTTTACGCCAAGTTCACCATTAGCGGACGGTGACTACAAGTTCACCACCACGGTGACGGATAAAGCGGGTAACACCGGTGATGAAACGCCGTTAGTGAACATTAAGGTGGATACCACCGGTCAGCAAGTTTCACTGGATAAACTGGTGGATAACGTCGGTGATATCACCGGCAATATCTCGCAAAATGGTGTGACTGACGATACACGTCCGGAAATCGTGGGTACCGGTAAACCAGGCAGCATCATCAACGTGTACGATGGTTCTACTCTGCTGGGCTCCACCACCGTCAATGCCGATAAGAGCTGGAGCTTCACTCCGACCACCGATCTGGGTCAGGGCAGCCACAGTATCACCGTGACGGCCACCGATCTGGCAGGTAATACCACCGAACCGACTTATGCGTTTGAATTTACTATCGATACGCTAGCGCCGAACCAACCAACCATTGAATCGGCGAAGGATGACGTGGGTACCATTCAGGGCACGCTGACTAATGGTGCAGCGACCGATGACCCGACACCAACCCTGACCGGTAAAGCCGAGAAGGGCAGCATCGTTAAAGTGTATGACGGCGATGCGCTGTTAGGCTCTGTAGTCGCGGATGATATCACCGGTCAGTGGACCTTTACGCCAACCTCGCCATTAGTGGAAGGTGAGCATAAGTTCCATGTCACGGCGACCGATAAAGCAGGCAACGTGAGTCTGCCATCGGCTGACTTCGTACTGACCATGGACTTCAGCGGTCCGGATAGCAGCAAGCTGTCTATCACTGGTGTGGATGACCAGGTGGGTGCGGTCACCGGCAATGTGAAACCGGGCGACACTACCGACGATACCCGTCCAACCCTCAGCGGTACCGGTACGGCTGGCGATACCATTATTGTCTACGTGAAAGATGGCTCGGGTAATCGTGAGATTGGCCGTACTACCGTGGACAGCGAAGGTAACTGGACATTACGTCCGGCCTCTCCGCTGGTGAAAGGTGCTAACGAGTTCACTGCGGTAGAAATGGATCCAGTGGGTAATGCCACCGATCCAAGTGCGCCGTATGCGATTGTGGTAGACAGTTCTAAACCACAGCCACCAGTGATTGAAACCATTGAAGACAACGTGGGCTCAATCACCGCACCGTTGCAGAAAGGCGATGTGACCGATGACAACACGCCAACCCTGAAGGGTACGGCCGTGGCTAACGGTACGGTGACCATCTACAACAACGGTAACGCGATTGGTTCGGCCAAAGTTGATGACAAAGGTAACTGGAGCTTTACTCCGGAGCCTGCACTGGCCGACGGTAAATACAGCATCACTGCCGATGCCACCAACAGCGTGGGTCAGACCAGTGATAAGACCGGTGCCTTTGACTTTACTGTCGATACCACGGTGCCAGGTGCGGTAGAAAACCTGTTGATCAGCGATAACGTGGGCGCGTATCAGGGTCCGTTGAAAGACGGCGATACTACCGATGACAACACCCCAACCTTCAGCGGTAAAGCCGAAGCGGGTGGTATGGTGTCGGTGTACAACGACGGTAAATTGCTGGGTACGGCGAAAGTGGGTACCGACGGTACCTGGAGCTTTACCCCAAGCACACCGTTGCCGGATGGTAGCTACAAGTTCACCACTACCGTAATGGATAAAGCGGGTAACGTGGGTGATACCAGCCCGATTGTGAATATCACGGTGAATACCGATAAGGTTGAAGTCAGTCTGGATAAACTGATTGATGACGTGGGCGATATCACCGGGCCGATTGCACAAAACGGCATCACCGACGATACGCGTCCGGAAATCACCGGTACCGGTAAAGCGGGCAGCATCATCAAAGTGTACGATGGCGCGACTCTGCTGGGCTCCACTACCGTGAACGCCGATAAGAGCTGGAGCTTCACTCCGACCACCGATTTAGGTCAGGGCAAGCACAGCATTACCGTGACCGCCACCGATCAGTCCAACAACACCACCGATCCAACCTCGGCGTTTGAGTTCACTATCGATACGGTAGCACCGACTCAGCCAACCATTGAATCGGCCAAGGATGACGTAGGCTCTATTCAGGGCACCTTGACCAATGGCGCCGCGACTGATGACCCAACACCAACCCTGACCGGTAAAGCCGAGAAGGGCAGCATCGTTAAGGTATATGACGGCGATGCGCTGTTAGGCTCTGTGGTGGCTGATGCGACCACCGGCCAGTGGACCTTTACCCCAACGTCACCGCTGGGTGAAGGTGAGCATAAGTTCCATGTGACCTCAACGGATGCGGCGGGCAACGTGAGTCTGCCATCCGCTGACTTCGTGCTGACCATGGACTTCACCGGTCCGGATGCCAGCAAGCTGTCAATCGTGGGTGTGGACGATCAGGTGGGTGCGGTCACCGGTAACGTGAACCCGGGTGACACCACTGACGATACCCGTCCAACCCTCAGCGGTACCGGTACGGCCGGTGACACCATTATCGTGTACACCAAAGACAGCAGTGGCAACCGTGAAATTGGTCGCACCACCGTTGATAAAGACGGTAACTGGACATTACGTCCAGAATCTCCACTGGTGAAAGGCGCCAACGAATTCACCGCGGTGGAAGTGGATCCAGTGGGTAATGCCACCGACCCAAGCGCACCATATGCAGTCGTTGTGGACAGCTCTAAACCTCAGCCGCCGGTTATTGAAACGGTGGAAGATAACGTGGGCTCGATTACAGCACCGCTGCAAAAAGGTGATGTGACCGATGACAACACGCCAACCCTGAAGGGTACAGCGGTAGCCAACGGCACGGTCACTATCTACAACAACGATGTGAAGATTGGTACGGCAAAAGTTGACGACAAGGGGAACTGGAGCTTTACCCCTGAGCCTGCACTGGCTGACGGTAAGTACAATATTACTGCCGATGCCACCAACAGCGTGGGTCAGACCAGTGATAAGACCGGTATCTTTGACTTTACCGTCGATACCACGGCGCCGGGTGCGGTAGAAAACCTGCTGATCAGCGATAACGTGGGTACCTATCAGGGTCCGTTGAAAGACGGCGACACCACCGATGACAACACCCCAACCTTCAGCGGTAAAGCGGAAGCGGGCGGTACGGTGTCGGTGTATAACGACGGCAACCTGCTGGGTACGGCTAAAGTGGGTACCGACGGTACTTGGAGCTTCACCCCAAGCACGCCGCTGCCGGATGGTAGCTACAAGTTCACCACCACGGTAACGGATAAGGCGGGTAACACCGGCGATGCCACTCCGGTAGTGAACATTACGGTTAACACCGAAACCGTTGAAGTCAGCCTAGATAAACTGATTGATGACGTGGGCGATATCACCGGGCCGATTGCACAAAACGGCGTGACCGATGATGTGCGTCCGGAAATCACCGGTACCGGTAAAGTGGGTAGCATCATCAAGATTTATGATGGTGCCACCCTGCTGGGTTCTACCACTGTCAATGCAGATAAGAGCTGGAGCTTTACGCCTTCTTCCGATCTGTCTCAGGGCAAGCACAGTATCACCGTGACGGCCACCGATCAGTCCAATAACACCACCGACCCAACCTCGGCGTTTGAGTTCACGGTTGATACCGTGGCACCAAATGCACCGACCATTGAATCGGCGAAAGATGACGTGGGTGCCATTCAGGGCACGCTGACCAATGGCGCGGCCACCGATGACCCGACGCCAACCCTGACCGGTAAAGCCGAGAAGGGCAGCATCGTTAAGGTATACGACGGCGATGCGCTGTTAGGCTCTGTGGTGGCCGATGACACCACCGGCCAGTGGACCTTTACCCCGACTTCACCGCTGGGTGAGGGTGAGCATAAGTTCCATGTGACCTCAACGGATGCGGCAGGCAACGTGAGTCTGCCATCGGCTGACTTCGTGCTGAATATGGACTTCACCGGTCCGGATGCCAGCAAGTTGTCTATCTCTGGTGTGGATGACCAAGTGGGTGCGGTCACGGGTAACGTGAACCCGGGCGACACCACCGATGACACCCGTCCAACCGTCAGCGGTACCGGTACCGCCGGTGACACCATTATTGTCTATGTGAAAGACGGTACCGGTAATCGTGAGATTGGCCGTACCACCGTTGATAAAGACGGTAACTGGACGCTGCGTCCTGAATCACCGCTGGTGAAAGGTGCTAACGAGTTCACTGCGGTAGAAATGGATCCCGTGGGTAACGCCACCGACCCAAGTGCACCGTATGCGATTGTGGTAGACAGCTCTAAACCACAGCCGCCGGTGATTGAAACCATTGAAGACAACGTGGGCTCAATTACTGCACCGTTGCAGAAAGGCGATGTGACCGATGACAACACGCCAACCCTGAAAGGTACCGCTGTGCCAAACGGCACCGTGACCATCTACAACAACGATGTGGCGATTGGTACGGCGAAAGTTGACGACAAAGGTAACTGGAGCTTTACCCCTGAGCCTGCGCTGGCGGACGGTAAGTACAACATTACTGCCGACGCCACCAACAGCGTGGGTCAGACCAGTGATAAGACCGGTGCTTTCGACTTTACGGTCGATACCACACCTCCGGGTGCGGTAGAAAACCTGTTGATCAGCGATAACGTAGGCGCGTACCAGGGGCCGTTGAGAGACGGCGACACCACCGATGACAACACCCCGACCTTCAGCGGTAAAGCCGAAGCGGGCGGTACGGTGTCGGTGTACAACGACGGTAACCTGATTGGTACGGCGAAAGTCGGTACCGACGGTACCTGGAGCTTCACCCCAAGCACGCCGCTGCCGGATGGAAGCTACAAGTTCACCACTACCGTGATGGATAAAGCCGGTAACGTGGGCGATAGCTCGCCGGTAGTCAACATTACCGTTAATACCGAAGGTGTCACCGTCAGTCTGGATAAACTGATTGATGACGTGGGCGATATCACCGGGCCAATTGCACAAAATGGCGTGACCGACGATACCCGTCCGGAAATCACCGGTACCGGTAAAGCGGGCAGCATTATCAAAGTGTACGATGGCGCGACCCTGCTGGGCTCCACCACCGTGAACGCCGATAAGAGCTGGAGCTTCACCCCGACCACCGATTTAGGTCAGGGCAAGCACAGCATTACCGTGACGGCCACCGATCAGTCCAACAACACCACCGATCCAACTTCGGCGTTTGAGTTCACTATCGATACGGTAGCACCGACTCAGCCGACCATTGAATCGGCGAAGGATGATGTGGGCTCGGTTCAGGGCACGTTAACTAACGGCATGGCAACGGACGATCCGACGCCAACCCTGACCGGTAAAGCCGAGAAGGGCAGCATCGTTAAGGTATATGACGGTGATGCACTGTTAGGCTCGGTGGTAGCGGATGACACCACCGGCCAGTGGACCTTTACCCCAACGTCACCACTGGGTGAAGGTGAGCATACGTTCCATGTGACCTCAACGGATGCGGCGGGCAACGTGAGTCTGCCATCCCCTGACTTCGTGCTGGAGATGGACTTCACCGGTCCGGATGCCAGCAAGCTGAAGATCACCGGCGTGGACGATCAGGTGGGTGCAGTCACCGGTAACGTGAATCCGGGCGAGACCACCGATGACACCCGTCCAACCCTCAGCGGTACCGGTACGGCCGGTGACACCATTATCGTGTACACCAAAGACAGTACGGGTAATCGTGAGATTGGCCGCACTACGGTGGATAAAGACGGTAACTGGACACTGCGTCCTGAGTCTCCGCTGAATAAAGGTGCTAACGAGTTCACCGCAGTGGAAGTGGATCCAGTGGGTAACGCCACCGATCCAAGTGCGTCTTATACCATTACGCTGGATATTGGTAAGCCAAATCCACCGGTGATTGAGACCATTGAAGACAACGTGGGCTCTATCACGGCACCATTGCAGAAAGGCGACGTGACCGATGACAACACGCCAACCCTGAAGGGTACGGCAGTGGCCAACGGCACCGTGACTATCTACAACGACGGCAACGTCATGGGTACGGCCAAAGTTGACGACAAAGGTAACTGGAGCTTTACGCCAGAGACGCCGTTGAAAGACGGTACCTATAACATCACTGCGGATGCCACTAACAGCGTGGGTCAGACCAGTGATCCGACCGGTATCTTCGACTTTACCGTGGATACCACGCCTCCGGGCGCGGTAGAGAACCTGCTGATCAGCGATAATGTCGGTACCTATCAGGGTCCGTTGAAAAACGGCGATGTGACCGATGACAACACCCCGACCTTCAGCGGTAAAGCGGAAGCGGGCGGTACGGTGTCGGTGTACAACGACGGTAACCTGCTGGGTACGGCGAAAGTGGGTACCGATGGTACCTGGAGCTTTACGCCAAGCACGCCACTGCCGGATGGTAGCTACAAGTTCACCACCACGGTCACGGATAAAGCGGGTAACACCGGCGATGCCACACCGGTTGTGAACATTACGGTCAATACTGAAGGTGTTGAAGTCAGTCTGGATAAATTGATTGATAACGTGGGTGATATCACCGGGCCGATTGCACAAAACGGCGTAACCGACGATACGCGTCCGGAAATCACCGGTACCGGTAAAGCGGGCAGCATCATCAAGGTCTACGATGGCGCGACCCTGTTAGGTTCAACCACCGTGAATCCGGATAAGAGCTGGAGCTTCACCCCGACCACCGATTTAGGTCAGGGCAAGCACAGCATTACCGTGACGGCCACCGATCAGTCCAACAACACCACCGATCCGACTTCGGCGTTTGAGTTCACTATCGATACGGTAGCACCAACTCAGCCGACCATTGAATCGGCGAAGGATGATGTGGGTACGGTTCAGGGCACGCTGACTAACGGTATGGCGACCGATGACCCAACACCAACCCTGACCGGTAAAGCCGAGAAGGGCAGCATCGTTAAGGTGTATGACGGCAGTGCGCTGTTAGGCTCGGTGGTAGCGGATGACACCACCGGTCAGTGGACCTTTACCCCAACGTCACCGCTGGGTGAAGGTGAGCATACGTTCCATGTGACCTCAACGGACGCCGCGGGCAACGTGAGCATGCCATCCGCTGATTTCGTGCTGGAGATGGACTTCACCGGTCCGGATCTCAGCAAGCTGAAGATCACCGGTGTGGACGATCAGGTGGGTAACGTCACGGGTAACGTTGACGACGGTGAGTTCACCGACGACAGCCGTCCAACCATCAGCGGTACCGGTACGGCGGGTGACACGATTTATGTCTATGTCTCCCATGAGTCAGGTGCTGATGTTCTGCTGGGTACCGCTAAGGTAAATGATCAGGGTACCTGGACCTTCCGTCCGGAGAATGCGCTGGCCGAAGGCAGCAATAAGTTCACTGCTTACGAACGCGATCCGGTTGGCAACGAAGTGGGACCAAGTAACGATTACACCGTGACGTTGGATGGTACTCCGTCAGTTGCTCCAACGCTGGATAAGGTTATTGATGACGTGGGCGCAATCACGGGCGAACTGAAGAGCGGCGACGTGACTGACGATACCAAACCGACCTTCGAAGGTACGGCATCGGCAGGCAGCACCATTCATGTGTACGACGGCACCACACTGTTGGGTACGGCTAAGGCTGACAGCAATGGTAAGTGGACGTTTGAACCATCAACGGCGCTGAAAGACGGTACGCACGACATCACCTTCACCGCGACTTCACCAATTGGTCAGGTGAGCGATCCAAGCGATGTGTTTGTCATTGAAGTGGATACCAAGGTACCGGCTCCGGTAGAAAGCCTGCTGATTACCGATAACGTTGGTGATTATCAGGGTGAACTGAAAAATGGCGATACCACTGATGATGCAACACCAACCTTCAGCGGTCAGGCCGAAGCGGGCAGCATTGTCACCATCTACAACGATGGCGTGGCAATTGGTTCTGCGAAAGTGGGTGAGAACGGAAGTTGGTCGTTCACTCCGGATACCGATCTGCCGGATGGTAACTACAAGTTCACCACCACGGTTACCGACAAAGCGGGTAACGAAGGTGCACCAACACCCGTGGTTAACATCACCATTGATACCAGCATCCTGATCGTTAAGATCGACAACCTTATCGATGATGTGGGTACGGTAACCGGCGATATTCTGCCAAACGGCATTACTGATGACCTGCGTCCGGAAATCGTGGGTACCAGCAGCAAGCCAGGCAGTATCGTTACTATCTATATCGATGGTGTGAATCAGGGAACGGTCACGGTGAAAGCCGACGGCACCTGGAGCTATACGCCAACCACCGACCTGGGTCAGGGTGAGCATAAAGTCACGGTGACAGCGAAGGATTCATCAGGCAACGTCACTGATATGAGTCCGGAATTTATCTTCACTATCGATAACATTCCACCGACTCTGCCAACCATTGATAAAGCCGTGGATAACGTCGGCGATGTCACCGGCGATATGAACTCTGGTGCGTTTACCGATGATAAGACCCCAACCCTGCACGGTACCGGCGAGAAGGGCAGCTTAATCACCATCTATGATGAGAATGATCAAGTGCTGGGTAGCGTATTGGTTAACGATCAAGGTAAGTGGAGCTACGAGTTACCAGAGCAGGCTGAGGGTCGTCATGACTACTACGTCATTTCATCTGATAAAGCGGGTAACGCCAGTGCGCCATCTGCTGATTTCATCCTGAATATTGACGATACCCCACCAGTTGCAGCGGTGGTAATTGAAGGGTACCACGATGATGTTGGCACCAATAAGGGGCTGATACTGGGTAGTGGCACCTCCACCGATGATACCTCTCCGATATTGAAAGGTACCTGGAGTGGCGATCTTGACAGTACCGATGTCATCCAGATTTATCAGAATGGCATTCTACTGGGCATCGCAACGGTCGATCTGGTTAATCGTTCATGGACATTTGCGGTAAGCGGGCTGGTTAATACAAACACCTATACCTTTACTGCCGTTGCCGTTGACGTTGCCGGAAACAAGGCCGCTATTTCACCGGACTTCTTGTTGACCATTGATTTGGATCCGCCAACGCAGACCATTGATATCCTCAACTACTCCGATGATGTTGGTCTGTCACAAGGTAAGTTTGGTACCAATACGACAACCGATGACCGTACTCCAACGCTGAACGGAACCATCAGTGCTCCTCTGGAGGAAGGTGATGAAGTACGCATTTACGATGTTGCCACCGGTTTAATGCTGGGTACGGCAACAGTACATGCGGACAACGTTTCCTGGAGTTTCGACCCCTCTGCGTTGAAAGATGATATGACCTATACCTTCCGTGCGGTTGTGGCGGATAAGGCGGGTAACGAAGGGACGGTGTCCAATAACTTCGTAATATCAATTGACCTGACGGTGGTGATTAACGTTCAGGATACGCTGGATACCACACCAATTATCACGGGTTCCACCGGCTTTGCTATTTTGCCGGGCGAATACCTTGAAGTAACGGTGAACGGTAAGAAATACAGCTCGCAGAACGGTAGCGTGGTGATCGATTTCCGTAACAACACATGGTATGTCCAGATCCCGGACAGCGATGCGTTGCCTATCGGAAAATATGACGTGAAAGCCGTGCTATATGATGTTTATGGTGCAAGCATCACTAATGACGATACGCTCAATGAGCTTACCGTATCGCCAACATCTACCGTTACGGTAGGTGCGGGTGGCGGCGATCCAAACCAGAAAGCGACAGCAGTTACGCTGAGTGAAAATGGTACATGGCGTATCCATAGTAACCAGGCCATGCTGGAATCGAAGGCAACTTCGTCGTCATCATTGGGTGATTTCACAGTAACTAAACTGGTCAGTAACACCGGTACCGGGTACGACGCGAATAACTACGTACAGAACGCCACCTTTATGGACTATAACCGTGATGGTCTGATGGATCTGTTTGCTATAGATAGTAACTATAACGACGGTCAGCAGATGTTCTTCTACAACGGTTCTACCTATGTAGCATACCAAGTGGGGGCAAACACCAACACGGCTCAGTCCGGCGACTTTGCCGGTGATGCGGGTACTGATGGTAGTGCCAACACCTGGAGCTGGTACGGCGGCATCATCGCTATTGATAAAGACGGCGACGGTTATGTTGATATGATCAACGGTGACCAGACGCCTAACGACAGTGCTATTCGTGGTGGTTATGGCTCGCAGATCGTACTGAATAATGACGGTACGATCGCTGGTATGAGCAAAGATGGTACGTTTGCAACGGACTATGCGGCCAACGCTTCGCACCAACCAATCGGGCTGGATCAGTCACAACCTGATATGGAACTGTCCGGTGTGGACATCAACAACGATGGTATTGTTGACTTTGTGATGCACAGTCAGAACATCGTTGCGGATGGCTCACGTATCGATAAGGACGGCGCAACCAATAGTTCAGCAGCGCGGAGTACCGATAACGCCCGTCTGGTGGTGGTTAACGGCACGAACAACGGAAACTGGAAGGTCACTCAGATAGTTGAGAACGTGTTCCAGCGCGGCTCGGATGATGACCCGAATATTGGTAACGGTGTAGCCATGACCTGGGCCGACTTTAACGGCGACGGTATGATGGACTTGTTCCTAGGCCGGGGAAGTGCCAGCACCACCAACTCTGGTGCCGCTTCAGGCACCAACGCGGCGCAGCACGCCAGTCGGATCTACTTCAACGACGGTACCGGCAAACTGGTGTTCAGCGATCCGAACAACGACGGTATTGGCAACCCGACTGCGGCGGGAATGTACACCTTTAATGATACTTTGGCAGGCGGTGCCTCTATTGCGCTGGATTGGAACCACGATGGTAAGGTCGATGTTATCGAACTGCCGGGTATGGGAAATTCAGGGGGGATGTCTAACAATACCGCATCCGGGCCGGTTAACCTGTATACCAATACCTCAACGGGTGGCACAACGAGCTTTACCACCACAAATATGCTTACTCAGGTTGGTAAGTCGACAATTGGTGGTACGAGCACCTCGCAGCAAGTCACTGGTGCTATCGCCATTGATATTGACTGGGACGGCGACCGTGACCTGTTAGTGTTCACTAACGGTGGTGTTACTACCTACATTGAAAACAAAAATGACGTTAGTTACGGCACGGCTATCCACCTGCGTATTCTGGATGCGGGCGGTATTAACTCCCTGTATGGCAACACGGTACAACTGATTGATGAGGCCACAGGCCAAGTGGTTTCCACTCAAATCATCAACCCGCAGTCCGGTAACCAGACGAACGACAGTACGGCGATTGTTGACTTCTATAATCTGGATGCCAGCAAGTCGTACAGTGCAGTCATCCTGCGTTCAGAGAAGGGGGCAGTAGCCAACGTGGGTGGTGTAGCCAGTGTGGGCAACACGACCGTTCAGAACGTCAACAAAGCATGGGCTGGATTGAAGGCAGAAGAGGCTAACCATGCCTATGTGCTGACTACTGAGTCTGAAACCAACGTTGCGAACGCCAGCGGCAACGGCGGCACCAACAAGACGGGTATTGTGGGAACCGGCTACAACGATACATTCTTTGCCACTCAGGGTAATGATTTGTATAACGGCGCAGGCGGTACTACAGAGATATCCGGCGTTAAGTCTTGGAGTGATACTGGCGGTCTGGACATCGTTGACTACAAGCTGGCGGGCAATACAGCGCTGACCATCGATCTGAGCAAGACGACTATGCAGAATACCGGTTTCGGTAATGCACAGTTTGTGAATATCGAAGGGATCGCTGGCGGTGGCGGTAACGACACCTTTACCAGTGGCAATGCAGCAACTAACTACTTTGATGGTCGCGGTGGCGATGACACCTTCCATCTTGGTAGTAAAGGTCAGGATACGCTGATGTATAAGTCGCTGAGTCTGTCAGCCAATAATGGTGGCAACGGTCGCGATACGGTCTATAACTTCGCCATTGGTACCGTAGAAGCAACACCAAATGCTGACATCATTGATGTAAGCGATCTGTTGGTTGGTTACAAAGCGGATGCTGACGGTGCGGCTCACTATATCAATGGTGTTGCAACCATTGATGCCGGTGACCGAATTACTCAGTACCTTTCTGTTACTTACAGTGGTAGTGACACGATTCTGTCTATTGACCGTGATGGTGACGGCTCAGCTTATAGCAGTACTGAGTTGCTGACATTGAAAGATACCAAAGCGACACTGGAAGAGCTGTTAGCTAACCATCAGATAACCATCGACAGTGGAAATGTGTCTGCGACCACCAGCGAATTCCAAGCTATTACGCAAATGTTTACTGCGGGTAACGACATCATGTTCGGTACCGAGCGGGAAGACATTCTGCTGGGCGGACTGGGCAACGACACCTTTATCGGCATCGGTAAAGGGGATCAGGTATCGGGTGGTGACGGTAACGACATCATGAAGATTATCTCTACAGACTTCGCTTCAATCTCTGGTGATGAGGGCATTGATACCCTGATCCTAGATACTCGTGGCGAACTGTTAGACCTGAGTGCGTTGAAAGACAAGTTGAGCTCAATGGAGATCTTCGATATGGGCAACGGTGGCAACACCATGAACGTATCGCTGGAAGATGTCCTGCGACTGGGATCAGAAGAACTGGCAATTAACAGTGGCAATAAAGCGATTGTGGTCAACGGCGAAGCCGGTAGCACCCTGCAGTTAGAAGGGACTGACGGTCAGTGGACGATGTCGCAAAGCAATTACCAGTATCAAGGAAACACTTATAACGTCTGGACTATGGGCGCCTCAGGAATTGAGGTGCTGGTCGAGAACACGGTGAATCCGGTCATCCTGTAATGGCTTAACCGAAGGACTGCCGCAAGGCAGTCCTGTCGGAACACTGATTAATTTACCAATAACTGAATAACCCAGGAGTAAATATGTTTAGGGAAAACAAGGGGTCTGAAGTGAATAAGCTGACAACGCTATTACGCGTATCTGCTGCGGGTGCGATTCCTGCTTTATTAGCCTTCAGCGTAACAGCTGCCAGTGTACCGGCGAATGACGTGATGGAAATCAGTTCAACGGAAGAAGCAGCTACTGTTTCTGCACCGGTAGTACTGACCCATACCGGCACTCAATACGTACCGGTAGCCAGAGTAAGTGAAAATCTGGCTCAGGTGGTGTTCTACCGCCCGGCGGGTGATACAGACGTGGGCGTCTCTAACGTCTACGTCGATCGTGAATTTCAGGGCGCATTAAGAAACGGTGAATTCACCGTGTTCTGTGTGGATCCGGGAAAACACATCATCGAAGCCTACGCGGATGATGCACCGAACTATGGCGGTAAAGCGACGCCAAAATCCATCGCTCGTCTAAACGGCGGAAAAACCTACTTTATCGAAGCTAACCGCGTACCGGGTGTGGGTACACCCATCGTGGTGACTCGTACCCAAGCTGAAAGCAAACTGTTTGGCTACAAAGGTGGCGCAACCATCAACCGTGCCTCCGCAGTACGCGCCTGTGACTACGTTAGCGGCTCACCGTTAGGCAACGTATTGTTCAGCTTTGCCGGTAAAAACGTATCGGATATTGAAGCGGGCGGCACCGAAATCGTCCAAAGCATGGCCAACCACATCAACGGCCTACCTGCTGGCTCGAGTGTCAACATCGTCGGTCATGCAGACCCGGTAGGTAACCCATCATTTAACCAGAAGCTGTCAGTACAACGTGCAGAAACCGTGAAGAAGATGCTGATCTCCTACGGCGTCTCACCATCAGTACTGTCTGTTAGCGGCCAAGGTGCCAACAACCCAACGGTTGACTGCACCGGCCTGCCAAACAACGAACGCAACTTCTGCAACCGTGCTAACCGCCGCGTCGACACTATGATCCAAACCGGCGCAGGTTATTAAGAGTAATGAAGTAAACCAAACCGGTTTGGTACCTGAATTTGTACCAACCGGTTTGATGATTAAAAACAATAGATTCAAAGATAGTAAAACGAATGGTTTTGAATTTATCAAAGCCAATCGGAGGGAGAGGGTGCCGTGGGGGTCGACTTGGCGTAAGCCAACGAAGTGCCCGTAGGCAGCCTAGGCCCGACGCCCACAAGGGTAAAGTACAAACGGTCTTCCGGCCGAGCACAAAGCCGATATGCGCAATATCGTCTTTACGGCCGGAATATCCAAAAGAGCCGAATGGTTTTGAATTTTGAAGTAACCAAAGCCAATCGGAGGGAGAGATTGCCGTTGGGGTCGTAGCAGCTTTAGCTGCCGGAGCGCCCCTAGGGAATCTAGGCCCGACGCCCACAAGGGCAAAGTACAAACGGTCTTCCGGCCGAACATAAAGGCGATATAAGCAACACTGCCTTTACGGCCGGAATATCCACAGAAATAGATTTAATATTTTTAAGCAACACATTTAATCCAATGATATGGACAGCGGATTTCCACCATCAAGAAAACCGAAATCTGCTACCCATATCAAAAAATAGATGAAGCACCAACAACAGGAATAACCAAAACTATGAGTCAGGATTTCGCCCCCGCAACGGACGCACAACAGGACAGCTTACTCTGGTCCGTTCAGTGGCTGGCCGCATACTACAACAAACCAGCCAGCGCTGCGGTGCTGTATGCCGGACTGCCAAAAGAGCCGAAACTCACTGCCCAGCTAGCCCTACGCATGCTGGATCAAATCGGTATGGGGGTCGCCTGGGTAGAACGGGATCTAGACCAACTATTCTCTTATCTGTTCCCGGTCGTGCTCACCCGCAAAGACGGCAGCCACTGTATCGTTACCGAACGCAGCAGCGGCAAAGGCGCCGGTTCCTCCTACCGGGTGATCCTACCGGAAAACGGCGGCGAAGTTACCCTATCGGCGCGGGCTCTGGAAGAGATGTACTCCGGTTACGCCCTGTTGTGTAACCCCAAACCGAAACTGGATGAACGCAGCAACGACTGCCTGCCGGAGCCTAACAAAGAAGGCCACTGGCTGTTCTCCACCCTGTGGCGCTATCGTCATTACTTCGCCAGTGCCGCGCTTGCCGCGCTGTTAGCCAACATCCTGACGCTGGCCTCCACCTTCTTCACCATGAACGTATACGATCGGGTGGTACCGACACAGGCCTATGTGACCCTGTGGTCACTGGGTATCGGTGTGTTTATCGCCATCATTTTTGAATTTATTTCCCGGTTAGTGAGGTCTCACCTGTTTGATATTGCGGGTAAAAAGGCCGACTTATTGTTGGGTACCATGCTGTTCAGAAAGGTACTGGGTATCCGTATGGAGAGCAAACCCCAGTCCTCCGGCGCCTTTGCTAACCAACTGCGTGAATTTGAATCGGTGCGTGACTTCGTTACCTCCGCAACGTTATCAACGTTGTCGGACCTGCCGTTCTGCGTCCTGTTCCTGTTTATTATCTATCTGGTTGCCGGTCCGCTGGTGATTGTACCGCTGTGCGCGGTGCCGATTATCCTGATTGTCAGCCTGTGCGTGCAGTGGCCGCTGGCGAAAAACATGAAGGAAAACCTGCGGGAAATCTCCCTGAAACAGGGGCTACTGATTGAAACCATCGACGGTCTGGAATCGCTGAAAGCCGCGCAGGGTGAAGGTGTGATGCAAAAGCGTTGGGAAGATTTCAGCGCATTAGCGGCTGCCACCTCAATGAAATCTAAAGCCTTGTCCAGCACCACCACCACCTTCGTCAGCTTTATGCAGCAACTAACCACCGTGGCCATCGTTATCTGGGGGGTGTATTTAATCCACGCCGGTGAACTGACGATGGGTTCGATGATCGGTGCAGTCATTTTATCCGGCCGTACCTTGTCGCCACTGGGTTCAGTAGTGGGTCTGACTCTGCGCTTCCAGCAGGCAAAGGCAGCGCTAAGCTCTCTGAATCAACTAATGAAAATGCCTACCGAGCGTGATGAGAATATTCACTACCTGTCGGCCCCGAGCTTTACCGGCAACCTACGCTTAAAGAGCGTCAATTTCAGCTACCCGAGCGGCAACATGATGATGAGCGCACCGGTAGTACTGCAAAAAATTAATATCTCTATTCATCGGGGTGAGCGCGTGGCGATCCTCGGCAGTATCGGCAGCGGCAAATCCACCCTGCTGAAAGTGATGGCGCGCCTGTTCCAACCGGGTGGTGGTCAGTTGATGATTGATAACGTGGATGCCACGCAAGTGGATCCGGCGGACTGGCGCACGTCGGTAGGCTATGTGGGACAGGACAGTCGCTTGTTCTTCGGCACCCTGCGGGAAAACGTCACCATCGGTAACCCATCGGTAGCGACCGAAGCGTTATTACAAGTAGCCCGCATGACCGGGCTGGATAAAGTGGCGATGCGTCATCCGCTGGGGTTTGACATGCCAATTGGTGAAATGGGACAGGGTATTTCCGGCGGTCAGAAACAACTGGTTTCACTGGCTCGCTGTCTGCTACTGAAACCCAAAATTCTGCTAATGGATGAACCCACCAGTTCCATGGATGCCATGACCGAACTGCAGTTTATCAACAAGTTAAAAACCTCCATTACCGATCAAACCGTTGTGCTGGTTACGCACCGCTTCTCACTGCTGGAACTGGTAGACCGACTTATCGTGCTGGATGAGGGCAAGGTGGTGGCGGACGGGCCAAAAGATGAAGTTATCGCCGCCCTGAAAGCCAATGGTAAGGCGCAGTAACCGATGTTTTTAGATAGCGAGCGGCAAGAGTCCACTCGTTATCGACAAGGACGTCAGTAATGGATAGCAACAGATGGCGCGGATAGCGCCGGAGAATACGGTTCAATGACAGACAAGATACAAAAAGTGGGTGGTGGACTACCGGCACCAACAGGAAAAGTAAAAAGCAGCGATCTGCCTTTTATGCGCGACCTGCAGGAAGCGCTGATTGAGCAGAAGACGCCGTTCAGCCTGATCATGCTGTACCTAATCGGCGCGATCCTGATTATCGCCATTGTCTGGGCGAAGTTTGCGCGGGTGGAGGAGATCACTCTGGGAGAGGGGCGGATTATTCCCGCCAGCCGTGAGCAGATTATCCAGAGTCTGGAGGGCGGGATCTTGGAAGAGCTGAACGTGCGCGAAGGGGACATTGTTGAGAAAGGTCAGGTGCTGCTGAAAATTGATCCAACCCGCGCCGGAGCCGTATACCGCGAAGGGGTTTCTAAAGTGATTGGCCTGAGAGCGACCATTGCTCGCCTGCGGGCCGAAGCTTACGGCACTCCGCTGGCGTTCCCGGCGGACGTGATGGCATTGCCCTCGGTAGTAAACGATGAAACTCAGGCCTACAGCGCCCGTAAGCAGACGCTGGACGAGAGCGTAAAAACCCTGCAAACCAGCCTGAAGCTGGCGGAAGACGAGATCAATTTGTCCGAACCGTTGATGAAAAAAGGGCTGATGTCGGAAGTGGAACTGTTAAGAATGCGCCGTCAGGCCAACGAGTTCCGCCTGCAAATTGCCGAGCGTCAGAACCGATTCCGCTCTGAGGCCAACGCCGAACTGAACAAATTTGAAAGCGAGCTGGCACAGAGCGTGGAGAACGTGGCGGCCCGTGAAGACGTAATGAACCGTACCACTATCGTAGCCCCGGTGCGCGGCACGGTGAATAACATCAAAGTGACCACCGTCGGCGGGGTTATCCAACAGGGTGGCGAGATCATGGCGATTATCCCACTGGAAGACCAACTGCTGGTGGAAGCGAAAATCAAACCGTCAGATGTGGCATTCCTACACCCCGGATTGAAAGCTACCGTCAAAATTACCGCCTATGACTACGCCATTTACGGCGGTTTAAGCGGCACGCTAGAACATATCAGTGCCGACACCCTGAAAGACGAAGACAAAATGCGTCAGGGGCGTGGTGATACTACCTATTATCGGGTGTTAGTACGTACTGACAAAGCCGCACTGACCGCCAAAGACAAAGTTTTCCCCATTATGCCGGGCATGATAGCCACGGTAGAAATCAGAACAGGAGAGAAAACCATACTGGATTACATCTTGAAACCAGTGTTAAAGGCCAGAGAAGCGTTCCGGGAGCGGTAAGAAAAATATGAAGATGAAACAACTGGCCCTGCTGACGCTCTCCTTATCAGTGACGGTGACTACCGCCATGTCAGCGCAGGTGGACGATAAATTATTACAGGCCTTGCAGCCGGGGCGTCGTGCGGGTGCGGTAAATCAGCCGCCGCCACCGGCGGTCAAACCTAAAGCGGTTGATATGCTGGTGGCACAGACTGAACCGGTGATGGTGATGCCAACACCCGTTTCTGCCACTCCGGCTCGTGAAGTGACGCCAGCAATTGTTGTGCCTCCAGCCGCTCCGGTGGCGACGGTAGGCCGTGACGGTCATCGCTGGTCGACAGGCAGTAAGCCCGCTGCGGTACCTGTTTCTACTGCCAGTAGTAATAAAGGTTGGGTGCAGGAGACGCCAGATCAGCCAACACCAGAACCAGTCCGTCAGCCATCAGGCCATGATAATCAGGTATTGGAGCTGATGGATATTGACGCGACAGATAACGCACCAAAAGCGGTAGCAAGCAGTACGCCAGCGCCGGTGGTTGTAGCAGAACAAAATCTGAAACAAACCGTTGCAACCGTGACGGTCGGACAGCCAGCCGCATCGGTAAAAGGTTCCGATAATCATGACACCGAGCAGCTTGCTTTTACCGATATTTCAGACCAGATGGATGACATCCCGCCGGCAAGTAAATCGGCATCCTCCAAAGCATTGGTGGATACCCGCCCGGTCACACAATCCGTGCCGGTAATGCAAACCACGGCAGTTAAACCTGTCGTTGGTAACAGCGCAGAAACTGCAACCGAGCAGGATATTCTGAACTGGGTAGTAACGGATACCTCGCTGACCTCGCCAGAAGAGGGACAAGGTGCTGAGATCAACGAGAAGGCTTTCGGATATGCCACCAAACTGCCGGTTGCAGGTAAAGACACTCCATCTATTGAGTTTGTAAAAAGTACCGTACGTCAGGCTCTGAATTTCAGCCCGGAAATTCGCAACGCTCAGGCCGCATTTACCGCCGCCAAATATGATGTAGATGAAATTAAAGGGACCCGTTGGCCGCAGGTGAAAGTGGGCGCTAACTCGCCAGTTTCCAGTTTCGGTAGTGGCTCCAAAAATAATCACTCTTCCGATATTGGTGATACCAGCGGTTCCGTTTCGGTGACTACCACGGTGTATGACTTTGGTAAAACTGGCAGCGGTATCCAAAGTGCGGAAGAACTGTCGAAATCTTCCTTACAGTTGGTGAAGCTAACTCGCAATCAGATCGCTTATCAGACCATCGAAGGACTGCTGGAGTTAAATAAATTCCAGAAAGACATCAAGGTTGCGAAAGCTTATGAGAAACGGATGCTGGATCTGGTGGATATGCTGTCGCAAATCACCCAGACCGATAAAGGCCGGGGCAGTGAGCTGGTTCAGGCCCGTTCTAAACTGCTCCAAGCCCAGACCAACGTTCAGCAACTGGAAAGCAGTTGGCGCGACACCCAAATCAAAATGACCCGACTGTTAGGACGAGAAGTTCAGATACCGGAAAACTTGCAATGGGATGATTCTGCGCTGTCGACTCAAACTATTTTGACTGCGCTGGACCATCACCCGCAGATTCAACGAGCGAAGGCAGATGTTCAGGCCAGCTTGCATAAAGCTGATGCCATCAAATCATCCAGCTACCCGAATATTAACTGGGTGGTGTCAAAAAGTTCCGCCAGAGACAGTAACGGTGATGAGCAGGCCTGGTATACCGGAGTCAACGTAGAGTGGGATCTGTTTACCGGGGGGTCTGCTTCTGCCTCTCAGGCCGCTGCGGTGCAACGTGCACAAGCGACTCAAATGCAGTTCGAGACCACTGTGTTGGAACTGAAATACAAAATCCGCAGCATGATCCAGTCACGGGATTCCGCCTTTGAACGCGCAAAAGAGTTCCGGGCACTGTCATCAGAGACAGACCGGGTCAGAAATATGTTCTATGAACAGTGGTACTACTTGGGTAAGCGCTCACTTCTGGATGTGCTTACCGCAGAGAATGACCATTTTAATAACCAAATTTCGGCAATTAACAACGAGTTTGATGGGTATACCGCCAATATCAGCATCATGACTGAATCGGCAATGTTGTTGGGGTGGCTGGGAATGCCATCGATGAGTGATTGAAGGCGCGATTAATGACGGGAAAATAGCGCCGCTTAGAAGTTAAGTCAGTCTCTGATATTGAGTAAGTTTGATGGACTGGTTTTGTTACCATATGGAGGTTAATAATGAAAAGATATATTCCTATTTGTCACCACTGTAGCGAAGCGGATAGCGTGAAAAAGCATGGCATTGCTAAGTCGGGCCACCAGCGTTATTACTGTGCGTTATGCAAAAAGACATTTCAAACTAACTATATCTATAAGGGCAAAGAGCAGAACATTGTTGCTCTGGTTGAACGTTTGCTTTCCAATGATCTGACGCCGGAGCAGATTAGTAACGAAATCAGAGTGCGACTCTCAACGGTACAACATCATATTAAGCATCTAGAACGGATATCAACTTGATTAAGATAAAGCCAACGTTATATTTTAGTTGGCTATTTTCTATTAGTGGTCATTGCTTAAACGTGAATGTGATTGATTAGAGAGCAGCCTAGATGGCTGCTCCTTTTTTTCTTCAGTGTAAGTAACCACTAACATAATGGGTGAGTGACTTTTTATTATCATTTAATCTTTTATGGGGTTTGAGGGCCATTGAAGTAAAAAACCACATTAAGGAGGCAATCTATTGTTTCAATTAAAATTTAATAAGAAAAAATTTCATTTCATGATAACCGCTGGTAGCGTGAGCATTCGTCTTCCAATGGGCCTGTCCTGAAAATTGTGTAAATGCTTATATTTCGATAACGTATTAAATCAAAAAGGATACAGGCAATGGCTAAAAAAACTCGCTTATCATCTCTCAGCTATTTTATGCCAAGCGATTTGTTGAAGAAGGTTGTTATCTCAACATTGATGCGTTGATGGATCGCGACACGATCCATACCTTTACCATCGGCACATAAATCCGGCATTGCACGGCTCATATCAGGTGAGCACGGTGATAAGAATATGAAATGACCAGCGTTGGGGATGATCTGTAACCAAGCCGCTGTACTCTTCGCCAATGCTATCGCGTTATCATCAGGAGATAATTCTTCATCCTTATCCCCGACAAAAATAAGTAACGGTGACTTAATAGGCTTCAATCCCTCTGGGGTAAAAATGACACTTAAGGGAGCGAGTAGGACGAATGACCGAATACGCAGATCGGCTGATGGGGAGAGTTCGGGACGATCCAGTCTGATGTGTCCCTTTGCTTCGCAGACATGATGGTCGTTGGGACGCTTCGCGCAGTATTCCGCAAGGCGAGTAAGAGTCGGCTTGCCTCCTGCGAGTATCAAGCCTGTGGTTCCACCGGCAGAAAACCCCAAAATAAGATGTCAAAATTAGTTTCGTTTTAACCTGAAATAAGTAGCACGGGAAATTCCCGTTTTCTTCTGGACAGCCTTAAAAGAAAGCTCCTGCTTGATTAGAGCCTGAGCTGAGGAGGTTGTCGGGTGGGGTTTTCTACCAAATCTGACACCGGTAGCCATAGCAGCTACTCTGCCATTATTGGTGCGTTCCAGAATACGTTCAGCTACAGCCGCAAATATCTGAATCACCATCTTCCCCATAGTACCTTCAGTACTCAGTCCATTCTCCAGAAATCGAATGGCGATCCCCTTTTTATAGCACGCATCAACAATGTGGATCATGTCTGCGGTATTGCAGCCAAGCCGATCCATTTTTGTACAAATGGCCCCCGTTATTGATAAATCGATGGTTGCCTGACGAGCGTTGAAATAGAAATCACCTGTAATTCAGGTCGTTTTGTATGTACTCATCCTCTATCCCTATTAACTGATACCGTTTGAAAGAGGCCGCTGCGGGTTAGGCCGCATCATTGTCTCAATCCGTCGTTTGGTGCTCAAGCGTTGATGCGGATCTAATTTTGATAAAAATAGATATAAATTCTTAATTTATTTTTTAAAAGTTAATTTATCTGAATGTTTTGATTTTGAAGTAATTTAATTCCGATTGATTTTTGAGCTAATGTTTTGTAATTGTGTGTTTTTTATATGGCTGGTGGGGTGATTAATCCTTGTTTAAATTAATTTTTATTGGTTTTCATTAGTTATATTTCTTATGTAATTGACATTAACAAGCGTTTACCAATCTCGTTTTTTTTTTTTAAAACATCATGTTTTTACGCTTTTCAAATGATTTAATTGAATTTTAATTTTTTTAAACTGAGTTTTTTATAGCATAAATGCTCAATGATTTTTTGTAATTCATTGTATTAAAAGTGATTTAAAATATTTCTTTCATTTAGCATCATTTTAAAAATGAAATTCTTATATCACGTGTTAAAAATAGCAATAAATTATATTTAATTATTTTTATTTATCATTATTGCGTTGTTTTTTAATTTTAAAATAACTAATTTAATCTGTAATTTTTTAATTTATTTCAAATCTCATACAATTTTAATGACTACTTGTTAGATTTAATATAAAAGCGGATTGTTTTTTATTTTAATAAAGATATTTCTTTATTGAATCGCCTTAGTTGTTTTATTTGTTTATTTATCCAAGTAATTGATTATTAATGTATTTTATTTTATTTTTGCAATTGAGTTTATATGAAAATTAACGAAATCAACTTATTTTTATATAAAATAAACAACATTTTATTTGTTATTTTTTGTGGAGTTTAAGCGGGGTTTTAAGTTATTATGTCGACCATTTTTAATATGCGGATTTTAGACCGCAAATTTTATAATTTTTTTGGTTATGGTTTTTTGCCTAACCATGTTTTTCTGGGAATGAATAGGGATAAGGAGCTATTCTCGTATGAATAATAATGTCAGCTTATTGGTCAATTCAGGAAGTAGTACCTCACAGGTTATTTCTCTTAATGCAGGGAAACCTATCAAGATTAAAATCCAGCCGGGCTGCAAATATCTGTTAAAAAATAAAAACGATAACTATGCCCCGGAAAACGTGACTCTACAGCGTAATGGTGATGATCTGTATGTTGTTTTAGAAGGTGACTCTGCCCCCGCTATCGTTATTCAGGACTATTACGTTTCTGGCAACAATGAACCCCTATTAGGTATGGCTGAGGATGGTCAACTTTATGCCTATGTGGTGACGGATGGCTCTTCATTGGGTGAAGGTTACCAATTTGAGAATGGGGCTTTTTCTGCCGTCGCGCTGGGTGGCATGCCTTTAGGTGATGGTGCATATCTCTTTAACGACACGGACCATGATTTTGATTTGCTGGCATTATGGCCTTGGTTTCTTGGCGTAGCCGCGCTGGGTGCATTAGCCGCGGTGGCTTTCAATAACGATGATGACAACAGCTCGCCACCCGCACCACAACCGGCTTCAGTGCCAACCCTTAGTGGGGCAATGGATGCGACTGGCGACATTACTGGCCCTATTGTTTATGGCTCTTCAACGGATGAAAAAAATCCGACCATTTATGGTACCGGTGATGCCGGTAATACCATCACCATTTATGATAACGGTAATGCCATTGGTAATACGGTTGTTGCCGCGAATGGTCAGTGGAGCTTTAAGCCTGCTGTTGCATTAAGCGAAGGCGATCATAAGATTACCATTACCCAAACGAACCCTTCTGGCTTAACCAGCGCGCCATCGGATGATTTCTCCTTTACCGTTGATACTTCAGCGCCATCAAAGCCTCTGTTTGGCGAAATTATTGATGATGTTGGCGCTATTCAGGGCCCGATTGCTAATGGTGATGTAACGGATGATGCCCGCCCAGAAATGAGAGGGACTGGGGAACCTGGTGATACCATCACGATTTATATTAATGGTAAAGAGTCCGGAAAAACGATTATCGACGCTCAGGGGAAGTGGAGTTTTACCCCTGCAACAGATTTAGCCGACGGTGACTATCAAATAACTATCACAGAATCGGATAAGGCCGGCAATATCAGCCCGACTTCATCAACCTTTGATTTTACCGTCGATACAACCTCGCCGGTGATGCCGACCATTGATGCTGCTATTGATGATGTGGGTACTATTCAGGGCCGATTGAACAACGGTGGAATGACCGATGACTCAACGCCAACGCTGATCGGTAGAGCCGAGATAAACAGTATCGTGAAGGTGTACGATGGTTCAACACTGTTAGGTTCTGCGGTTGCCAACGGGATAACCGGTGAGTGGAGTTTTACACCGGCTAAACCTATTTCAGAAGGTAAGCATTCGTTTCATATTACCTCGACAGATAAGGCCGGAAATACCAGCCAGCCATCAGCAGACTTTACGCTGACAACCGACTATACCCCACCCGATCGCAGCAAGCTGGCAATTACCGGTGTTGACGATCAAGAAGGTGCGACTACCGGTAATGTCATCAACAATGGTATGACGGATGATACCCGCCCAACCATTAGCGGTACCGGTACTGCAGGTGACACCATCGTGGTGTACGTGAAAGATGCGACGGGGAACCATGAAATTGGTAGCACGCTGGTTGATGCTGATGGCAAGTGGAGCTTGCAACCGATGAGCCCGTTGCTGCCAGGAAATAACCAGTTCACTGCCGTTGAAAGCGATCCGGTAGGTAATGCCACTACGCCAAGCGATCCATACAGCATTAATTTGGATATTGTTAAACCTATTGAACCCGTCATTGTTAACATACTGGATGATGTTGGCCCAATTAAAGGGCCGCTGCAAAAAGGCAGCATTACTGACGATAATCAACCCACCATTACCGGTACGGCTGAAGCGGGTCATACCGTTCGTGTTTATGATGGTGTATCGCTGGTGGGTTCAGCGGTAGCGAATAGTAAAGGTGTCTGGACATTAACACCAACAACCGCATTGGCTGATGGTAAGCACAGCATTACTGCGACAGCAACCAATCCTGACGGACGGACCGGTAAACCTACCGGTATTTTTGACTTTGAAGTAGATACCAAATTACCGGATGCGATAGAAAGCCTCGTGGTCAGCGATAACGTCGGTGAGCAACAGGGGCCATTAAGCAACGGAGATACCACGGATGACAGTACGCCAACCTTCAGTGGTAAGGCTGGCGCTGAGACCACGGTCACCATTTATGATAATGGCAATAAGATTGGTGAAGCGAAGGTTGATTCTGAAGGGGATTGGGTATTCGTTCCGAGTTCGGCACTACCGGATGGTAAGCACGAATTTACCGCAACGGTGACGGATAAAGCCGGGAATACTAATGCAGAAGGTACGGGGCTGTCGGTTATTATTGATACCTCCAAAGTTCTGATCAGTATTAGCGCGTTAATTGACAACGTCGGCGATATCACCGGTAGTATAAAACCTAATAGTACAACGGATGATACACGTCCAGAAATCATTGGGCAGGGTAAAGTTGGTAGCCTAGTTAAGATTTATGATGGTAAGACGCTGCTGGGGCAAACCACCGTCAAAGCCGATGGGACTTGGAGCTTTACGCCGGAAAATGATTTAAAAGAAGGTAAGCACAGTATTACCGCAACGGCGACCGATCTGTCTGGAAATGTGAGTAGTCCAACTGCTGTATTCGAATTTATCGTCGATATTTCGGCACCGTCAATTCCTACTATCGAATCGGCAAAAGACGATGTCGGTTCAATACAGGGCCAACTTAGCAGCGGTGGTATAACCGATGACTCTACGCCAACCCTGACCGGCAAAGCAGAAAAAAGCAGTATCGTCACGGTGTATGATGGCATCATTCTATTAGGTTCTGTTGTTGCGGATGGCGTAAACGGCGAGTGGAGTTTTACACCAGCAACCCCTATTTCTGAAGGTGAACATAAGTTCCGCGTCACCGCAACGGATGCCGCAGGCAATATTAGCAAGCCATCAGCGGACTTCTTGTTGACTACCGATTACACCAGCCCGGATGGCGCTAAGTTAGCGATTACGGGTGTCGATGATAAGGTTGGAGAGATTACCGGCAATATTACCAGTGGTGGTTCAACGGATGACAGTCGTCCTACTATCAGCGGTACTGGTACTGCTGGTGACACCATTGTGGTATATGCCAAAGATGCCGAGGGTAACCATGAAATTGGTAGCACGACGGTAAATGCTAACGGCAAGTGGAGCCTGCAACCTGTTTCTCCATTACTGCCGGGCAATAATGAATTTACCGCCATTGAAATGGATCCGGTAGGCAATAGCACTGACCCAAGTGCACCCTACAGTATCAAACTGGATGTGAGCAAACCGCTTGATCCTACTATCGTCAACGTACTGGATGATGTAGGGCCAATCACTGAGCCGCTGCAAAAAGGTGATGTTACTGACGATAATAAACCAACCATCGTGGGTACTGCACAAGCAGGTCATACCGTGCGCGTTTATGATGGGGTTACGCTGTTAGGGTCAGTGGTATCCGATAGTAAAGGGGTCTGGACGTTTACACCTGTGACCGAATTGGTTGATGGTAAACACACTATAACCGCAACGGCTACCAGCGCCATCGGTCAGACCAGCAAACCTACGGGTGACTTCGACTTTGAAGTAGATACGAAGGCACCAAGTGCGGTAGAAAATCTGGTTATCAAAGACAACGTTGGCGATTACACCGGCGTACTGGTTAACGGAGATACTACCGACGACAATACCCCAACCTTTGAAGGCAAGGCTGAAGCTGGCAGTGTGGTTACGGTTTACGATAAGGGCTCTGCCATTGGTTCAACCAAAGCGGATATGGATGGTAAATGGTCGTTTACGCCGAGTGAATCACTGACTGATGGCGACTATACGTTCAGCACTAAAGTCACCGACAAAGCCGGTAACACCGGCGTGGCAAGCCCTGAAGTGAATATCACCATTGATACCAGTGATGTTTTAGTGAGTATCACTCGACTGGTCGATAACGTCGGAAGTATCACCGGTAATATCACTCCGGCAGGCGTAACCGATGATGTCCGTCCTGAAATTATCGGGACAGGGAAATCTGGCAGCATTATTAATCTGTATGACAATGGCGGTACGTTGCTGGGCTCTACTACGGCTAAGTCTGACGGTAGTTGGAGCTTTACACCATCCTCCGATCTGAGTCAGGGAGCCCACAGTATTACGGCTACCGCGACTGATAAAGCGGGCAACACCAGCAAGCCGAGTTCAGCGTTTACATTCTCGGTAGATATCGTAGCGCCAGAGATCCCAACCATTGAATCCGCGCAAGATGACGTAGGTTCAATGCAGGGTCAACTAACCAGCGGCAGTATGACGGATGACCCGACGCCAACCCTGAGCGGTAAGGCTGAAAACGGCAGCATCGTGAAGGTGTATGACGGCAGCATTCTGTTAGGTTCGACCGTCGCAGACGATACCACTGGCGAGTGGCACTTCACGCCCGTCACACCAATTATTGAAGGCGCACACAAGTTCCATGCTACCGCCACCGATGCAGCGGGTAATACCAGCAAGCCGTCAGCGGACTTCTCTCTGATTACCGATTACACCGTACCGGATGTCAGCAAACTGACAATCACCGATGTGGACGATCAGGCTGGACTAAAAACCGGTACCGTGAAGCCGGGTGAAACCACGGATGATACGCGTCCAACCATCAGCGGTACCGGCACCAAAGGGGACACTATTATTGTGTTCACGACGGACAGCTCCGGTAAGCATGAGATCGGTAGCGCTATTGTGGATGCAAGCGGCAAGTGGAACCTGAAACCAACCTCACCACTGTTACCGGGTAAAAATGATTTTACCGCGATGGAAGTGGATCCGGTGGGCAATCAGGCGGGACCTAGTGCGGAATACAGCATTTCAGTCAGTATTACACCGCCAGAACCACCGGTGATCACCCGGGTGGAAGACAATGTGGGTAATGCCGATAATGCCATCGTGGCAATACAAAAAGGCGCGGTCACGAATGACAACACGCCAACGCTGGTGGGTACTGCGGTAGCCAACGGTATTGTGACCATTTACAACAATGATGTGGCAATTGGTTCAGTGAAAGTTGGGGCGGACAGTCAGTGGACCTTTACGCCATCGCCGGCGCTGAAGGATGGGACATACGCTATCCGGGCCGATGCCAGCGATCCGATTGGTCAGCTCAGCGTTAAGACCGGTATTTTTGATTTTACGGTAGATACGACGCCTCCAGGTAAAGCAGAAAATCTGGTGGTCACTGATAATGAAGGCAGCGTTACCGGGGCACTGACCAGCGGTGATACCACCGATGACAGCACGCCAACCTTTAGCGGTAAGGCGGAAGCCAACTGTACCGTAACGGTATATAACGGCTCGACAGTGGTGGGCGTCACTACGGCAGACAGTAACGGCAACTGGCAACTGACGCCGAGTGTGGCACTGAAAGATGGTGACTATATCTTCACCACCAAAGTGACCGATCCGGCAGGTAACACCGGCGCGGCAACGGATGATTTTAAACTGACCATTGATACCAGCAAAGTGACGGTGAAAATTACGCATCTGGTGGATGATGTTGCCGCCATTACCGGTGATATCACACCAAACGGCGTAACCAACGATGCCCGCCCAGAAATTATCGGCGAGGGTAAACTTGGCAGCATTATCAAGGTGTATGACAACGAGAGTACGCTGCTGGGCTCCACCACGGTGAAAGCGGATGGTACTTGGAGTTTTACCCCAGCAACAGCGCTGAGTGAGAACAGTCACAGCATCACGGCGACGGCCACCGACAAGGCGGGTAATACCAGCGCACCAACTTCGCCATTTGTGTTCTCGGTGGATACGCTGAAGCCAGAGAAGCCAACCATCGAGTCAGCAAAAGATGACGTGGGCGATATGCAAGGCACTCTGGTGAACAACGGCTGGACAGATGATCCGACGCCAACCCTGAGCGGCAAAGCCGAGAAGGGCAGCATCGTGAAGGTCTATGACGGCGACGGTCTGTTGGGGTCAGTTATCGCAAACAGCGATACGGGTACATGGAGCTTTACACCGGTATCAGGCTTGGCGGAAGGCGAGCATACCTTTACGGTCACCGCCACGGACAAAGCGGGTAATGTCAGCGACGCATCCAACAATTTCGTTCTGAATATGGATTTCACCATTCCGGACATCAGCAAGCTGAAAATCACCGATGTAGACGATCAGGTTGGGTTGAAAACCGGTACCGTACTGGCGGGTGAAACCACCGATGACACCCGTCCAACCATCAGCGGCACGGGTACCAAAGGGGATGTGATTATTGTCTCCACCAAAGACAGTTCCGGTAAGCATGTGATTGGTAGTACCACTGTGGGTGACGACGGTAAGTGGAGCCTGAAACCTGTTTCACCATTACTGCCGGGCAAAAATGATTTCTCTGCGATGGAAATCGATCCGGTAGGCAATAAGGCGGGGCCAAGCGCGGAATACAGCATTTCAGTCAGTATTACACAGCCAGAGCCGCCGGTGATCACCCGGGTGGAAGACAATGTGGGTAATGCCGACAATGCCGTCGTAGCAATACAAAAAGGTGCGGTCACGAATGACAACACGCCAACGCTAGTGGGTACTGCGGTAGCCAACGGTATTGTGACCATTTACAACAATGATGTGGCAATTGGTTCAGTGAAAGTTGGGGCGGACAGCCAGTGGACCTTTACGCCATCGCCGGCGCTGAAGGATGGAACATACGCTATCCGGGCCGATGCCAGCGATCCGATTGGTCAGCTCAGCGTTAAGACCGGTATTTTTGATTTCACGGTAGATACGACGCCTCCAGGTAAAGCAGAAAATCTGGTGGTCACTGATAATGAAGGCAGCGTTACCGGGGCACTGACCAGCGGTGATACCACCGATGACAGCACGCCAACCTTTAGCGGTAAGGCGGAAGCCAACTGTACCGTAACGGTATATAACGGCTCGACAGTGGTGGGCGTCACCACGGCAGACAGTAACGGCAACTGGCAACTGACGCCGAGTGTGGCACTGAAAGATGGTGACTATACCTTCACCACCAAAGTGACCGATCCGGCAGGCAACACCGGCGCGGCAACGGATGATTTTAAACTGACCATTGATACCAGCAAAGTAACGGTGAAAATTACGCATCTGGTGGATGATGTTGCCGCCATTACCGGTGATATCACACCAAACGGCGTAACCAACGATGCCCGTCCGGAAATTATCGGTGAAGGTAAAGTCGGCAGCATTATCAAGGTGTATGACAACGAGAGTACGCTGCTGGGCTCCACCTCGGTGAAGGCGGATGGTACTTGGAGCTTTACCCCATCAACGGATCTGAGTGAGAACAGTCACAGCATCACGGCGACGGCCACCGACAAGGCGGGTAACACCAGTGCGGCCACCACGCCGTTTGTGTTCTCGGTGGATACGATCAAACCAGAGAAGCCAACCATCGAGTCAGCAAAAGATGACGTAGGTGATATGCAAGGCACTCTGGTGAACAACGGCTGGACGGATGACCCGACGCCAACCCTGAGCGGCAAAGCCGAGAAGGGCAGCATCGTGAAGGTTTACGACGGCGACGGTCTGCTGGGTTCAGTCGTGGCTAACATCAGTACGGGCACATGGAGCTTTACACCAGAATCAGGCCTAGCAGAAGGCGCACATACCTTTACGGTCACCGCCACGGACAAAGCGGGTAATGTCAGCGACGCATCCAACAATTTCGTTCTGAATATGGACTTCACCATTCCGGACATCAGCAAGCTGAAAATCACCGATGTAGACGATCAGGTTGGGTTAAAAACCGGTACCGTACTGGCGGGTGAAACCACCGATGACACCCGTCCAACCATCAGCGGCACGGGTACCAAAGGAGATGTGATTATTGTCTCCTCTAAAGACAGTTCCGGTAAGAATGTAATTGGTAGTACCACTGTGGGTGACGACGGTAAGTGGAGCCTGAAACCTGTTTCACCATTATTGCCGGGCAAAAATGATTTATCGGCGATGGAAATCGATCCGGTAGGCAATAAGGCGGGGCCAAGTGCGGAATACAGCATTTCAGTCAGTATTACGCCGCCAGAGCCGCCGGTGATCACCCGAGTGGAAGACAATGTGGGCAATGCCGACAATGCGGTCGTGGCAATACAAAAAGGTGCGGTCACGAATGACAACACGCCAACGCTGGTAGGTAGCGCAGTAGCTAATGGTATCGTGACTATTTACAACAATGGCGTGGCGATTGGTTCGGTGAAAGTCGGGGCGGACAGCCAGTGGACCTTTACGCCATCACCGGCGCTGAAGGATGGTTTGTACACTATTCAGGCAGATGCTATCAACACTGTTGGTCAGAGCAGCGTTAAGACCGGTATTTTTGATTTCACTGTGGATACGACGCCTCCGGGTAAAGCAGAAAATCTGGTGGTCACCGATAACGAAGGGAGCTCTACTGGGGCACTGACCAGCGGTGATACCACCGATGACAGCACGCCAACCTTTAGCGGTAAGGCGGAAGCCAACTGTACCGTAACGGTATATAACGGCTCGACGGTGGTGGGTGTCACCACGGTGGACAGTAACGGCAACTGGCAACTGACGCCGAGTGTGGCACTGAAAGATGGTGACTATACCTTTACCACCAAAGTGACCGATCCGGCAGGCAACACCGGCGCGGCAACGGATGATTTTAAACTGACCATTGATACCAGCAAAGTAACGGTGAAAATTACGCATCTGGTGGATGATGTTGCCGCTATAACCGGTGATATTGCCCAGAATGGGGTGACCAATGACGCCCGTCCGGAAATTATCGGTGAAGGTAAACTCGACAGCATTATCAAGGTGTATGACAACGAGAGTACGCTGCTGGGCTCCACCACGGTGAAGGCGGATGGTACTTGGAGCTTTACCCCATCAACGGATCTGAGTGAGAACAGCCACAGCATCACGGCAACCGCCACCGATAAAACGGGTAATACCAGTGCGGCAACTACACCGTTTGTGTTCTTGGTGGATACGATCAAACCAGAGAAGCCAACCATTGAGTCGGCAAAAGATGACGTGGGCGATATTCAGGACACGCTGGCGAACAATGGCTGGACGGATGATCCGACACCAACCCTGAACGGTAAAGCCGAGAAGGGCAGTATCGTGAAGGTCTATGACGGTGACGGTTTGTTGGGGTCAGTGATCGCAAACAGTGATACCGGGGCATGGAGCTTTACGCCGGAATCTGGTCTAGATGAAGGTGCACATACCTTTACGGTCACCGCGATGGATAAAGCGGGTAACACCAGCGATGCATCGACGAGTTTCATTCTGAATCTGGACTTCACTATACCGGATATCAGTAAGCTAAAAATCACGGGTGTTACTGATAATGTTGGTAAATCAACCGGTGAAATAGCTGACGGTGGGGCGACAGATGACAATATCCCGACTATTCACGGTACCGCAACCGCCGGTGATACCATTATTGTTTATGTCGAGAACTCTAAAGACGGCAGCAATAAAAAAGAGTTGGGACGTACCACGGTAGACAGCAGTGGCAACTGGAAACTGGACCCAGCTACCGCACTGGCTGACGGTGGTTATAAGTTTACGGCTGTGGAGATGGATCTGGCGGGGAATAAGACGCCTCCAACTACCGGGTACATCATCACTATAGATACCTACATTCCTGTTGCTAAGTCTGAGATTTTGACCGTTACTGACAACGTTGGCCCAACACAAGGCGACTTTAACTCGGGTGCTTATATTGACGACAGCACGCCAGTACTGAACGGAAAAATTATCGGAGTGCTGGGGGCTAAAGATCGAGTGGCCATTTTCGAAGATGGCATTGAAATCGGTACGGTCACGGTCACGGGTCAAACTTGGAAGTTTGAGATTTCAACGGCTTCCCTGAGCGGTGGGCGGGAACATATTTACACCTCGGCAGTTGTCAGCGCAGCCAATATTGAAGGTGATATGTCCGATGAGTTTAAGTTGACCAGCGTGGTGGAAATCAACGCTCAAACGACACTAGATACTACCCCGATTATCAGTGGTCGTATCCCGTACTCATTGGATGACAGTATGTATCTGACGGTTACGGTGAATGGAAAAACCTACAGCTCCCTGACGGGGGTGGTGGTGGTCGATACGGTGAACTCTACTTGGTATGTGCAGCTTCCGGCAGGGGATGCCCTGGCGGTCGGTACTTACGAAGTTGCAGCGAAGATCAATAGCACGACCAAGACTGGTACTTGGGATATGACGGCCAATGAGCTGATTATTGCCCCAACGCCGGCGGTTATTATCGATGTTGATGGTGTCGACGGTAACAACAAAGGTACGACGGTTACCATGAACAATCAGGGTGGCTGGCAGTTGTTCACCAATCAGGCGGTATTGGACAGTAGCGCAACCAGTAACAGCACTATTGGTGAGTTTAAAATGACCGTTCTGACGCCGAATACCGGGGGTGCGGGTTATGGTGCTGGTGACATGAACATGGTGCAAAACGCCACTTTTGTTGACTTTAACCGCGATGGTTATATGGACATTCTGGGTATCGATAGCCGCTACTCCAATGGTCAACAGATGTTCATCAACAACGCCGATGGTACCTATACCGCTAAACAAATGGCTGACACCTACAAGGCCGGCGATGATTTAGCTAATACCTATAGTTGGTACGGCGGCGTTGTGGCTATCGATCTGATGGGTGACGGGTATGTTGACTTGTTAGTGGGAGACCAAACGCCAAATGATGCGAATGCCGAAGGCGGTTACAACTCACAGATTGTTTTCAATAACGGCGGCGTATTTATTAAGGACGACTGGTACACCGATTCTCGTGCTAACGGCGGTAAAAATACCGGCAACGCCACATTTGACCAAGAGTTATCCGGTGTCGATTTGGATAACAACGGTACTATTGATGTGGTATTCCATGCCACTTCTGGCAGCAATAAATTGGGTGCAGCCGATGGTAACGGTGCAACTAATGGTAGTAGTAATCGCTTAGTTGTTGCGAAGAATGACGGTAACGGTAAGTTGTCGACATCGCAGATGATTAGCGATGTGTTCCGCTATCAGGGCGATCCGAATGTGGCTAATGAACCGTCCATGACTTGGGCCGATTTCAATGGTGACGGCTATATGGACCTGTTCCTTGGCTCAGTCAATGGTAACAGTACCACCGAGAAGAACAGCACTATCTACTTTAACGATGGTCTGGGTAATCTGATGTCGTCGAACTCTACCGGTATTGGTACTTCTACCGGCACCTATAAGTTCAATGACACTGTGCTGGGTGGCGCTTCCCTGACGATGGACTGGAATGGCGATGGTAAGATGGACATCGTTGAGGCACCACAAATTGGTTCCTCTGGCGGTACTATCAATATGTACACCAATACCACCACAGGCGGAACGGTAGGTTTCTCCACCAGCTACCTACAGTCAAACTCGACTTTTGGTGCCAGCGCCAGTACCGGCAAGGTATTTACCGGTAGTATCAGTGGTTCTGGTACCGTGAGCGGTAACCCGGTTACCGGGATGATCAGTATCGATCTGGATTATGATGGTGCGAAAGATCTGCTGATTTTCACCTCCAATGGCAAATCAACCTATGTGCATAATCAAAACGTTATTGCCGATGGCACTAGCCTGCATCTGCGTATTGTTGATGCCCAAGGGTTGACCGTATTCTATGGCAATACGGTGCAGTTGATTGACTCGAAAGGCAAAGTAGTCGCGACTCAAATGATCAACCCGCAGGCCGGTGGGCAGGGTAACGAAAGTACCAGCATCGTCGACTTCTACGGGTTGAATCCAACGGAGACCTATAGCGTTGTGATGCTACGCAATGTGGCTGGGGTTTCTCAGGATATCGGTGGCGTGGCGAGCGTAGGAACGAACACCATTGAGAACGTTAATCTGGGTTGGGCCAACATCAAGGCGGGTGCGGCTAACGAAGCACTGGTTCTGACGGCTGAGGCGGGTACTAACACCTCTAATACCCTGAGTAGTGGCATTGTGGGTACGGGCTATAACGATACCTTTATGGCCACTCAGGGTACTAAGAAGTATGAAGGCGGTGGTGGTACCACCACGATGTCCGACTATAAGACTTGGACCAATACTGGTGGTGTGGACATCGTTGACTTCAAACTGGCGGGTAATACTGCACTGACCATTGATATGTCGAAAGCCGGAGCGCAGGTCACCGGTTGGAACACCGTAACCTTGAGCAATATCGAAGGGATTTCTGGTGCTGCGGGTAATGACATCTTTACCGACAACAGTGGTGATAACGTGTTTGAAGGCCGTGGGGGTAACGATACTTTCCATCTGATCAACGGTGGTCGCGATACCCTGATGTACAAAGTATTGCCTGACCTGAATGGTGATGGTCGTGGCGGAAACGGCAGCGATACCGTGAAAGGCTTTACTCTAGGGGCCTGGGAAGCAACGCCAGATGCAGACTGTATCAACGTTAAAGATATGCTAGTTGGATACAGCTACGGTGGCGGTGCCAGTTGGATCAACGGGGTGGCGACGATGGCTGCCGGTGAAACTATCGGCAATTACCTGAAGGTCACTGCTAGCGGGGATAACACCCAAGTGTATATCGACCGTGATGGTACCGGTGGTGCTTACGGCTCTGAGCTGCTATTAACGCTGGAAGGTGTGAAGACCGATCTCGTTACGCTAATGGCTAACCATCAGGTTGAACTGGGTAGTAAGGCCTCCGTATCGTCAGGATTGAAGTCACTGCTGTCTATCAGCCAAATGTATACCTCTGGTGATGACATGATGTTTGGCACTGATAAGGCAGACATCTTGATGGGTGGTTTGGGTAACGATACTTTTGTTGGCGTCGGTAGTGGTGATAACATTATGGGCGGAGCGGGTAACGACGTTATCAAATTGGCCTCAACAGATTTCGACTTTATTTCTGGTGATGAGGGCATCGACACCCTGATTCTGGAGACCAAAGGTGAACTGTTAGACCTGAGCATGTTGAAAGACAAGTTGCACTCAGTGGAGATTTTCGACATGGGTGATGGCCAAAACACCATGAAAGTCTCTCTGGATGATGTTCTGCGCTTGGGTTCAGAAGAGCTGGCAATCAACAGCGGTGATAAAGCGATTATCGTCAATGGTGAAGAGGGCAGCACACTGAAGTTAGAGAGTGGCGATGGTCAGTGGGCTATATCACAAAGCCATTACCAACATGCGGGTAATACTTATAATGTTTGGACTCTTGGTGCTTCAGGTATCGAAGTACTGGTTGAGAACACCGTTAATCCAATCATTATGTAACTAAGTAAAAGCAACCGCCGTAAGGCGGTTGCTTTAGTTTTATAAAAATTTATTCAGCGGCCATCCATTGAGTGATACCGCGCCTCATTAAGTGCTGTTGGTACAACGAGTACAGTAATGTATAGAAGAGCAGAGAGCTCAGGATGTCTCTGCTGAGTTACTGTTTCTCCATCGTTAGGATTGCAGTAACCACTAGTAGCGCCCGTGATTTAAAATAATAGGGTATCACTGGCGTAGCTATGAAAATCGTTGAGTAAGTGCGTTGACTTAGTTGATGTCAGTTAAGGGGAGGGAGAACTCCTTACTGGTTGTGAATCACGCAGGATTGGTAAAAGTTAGCCTGTTTTATTCAGGTTGTTTTTACTGTTTAGAGCGAGGAAATAGTGCTGGTAGGGCATTTGTTTGTCGCTATCAAAATGCTTAGTTAAGCATTACGTCTTTAGTGGAATGCCTATTTCCCCACATGGAATATAAGGAATTGTTTTAGAATGAATATTAATTTTATTGATAACAGCTATGATTCTACCCCTGCTTTTTCTGGTGAGGGTGTACCAGGCAGCATGATTACGCTATTTGATAATGGTAGAATGATCGGTGAAACTCTGGTGGGTGAAGATGGATTGTGGAACCTGTCTGCCAATGCTCTGCCAGAAGGTATACACAATCTTTCTATTCATGGAATGGATAGTTTTGGTAACAATAACTTTATGTTTGGATCAACAGTTATTGAAGTAGGCACAACTTCACAGCCTCAGCCTGAAGTACAGCCGCAACCGCAACCTCAACCGCACCCACAGCCACAACCGGAGCCAAGCCGCGCTTTGGTAACGCCAATCATTACTGGCGTGTATGACCATATGGGTGCTGATGTGGGTAACGTTGCCTCTGGCGCTAGTACTGATGATGCTCGCCCGGTTATTAGCGGTACAGGTACTGCGGGTGACGTGGTTATTGTGTACACCAACGATAGCAATGGTAAGCACGAAATTGGTCAGGCAGTCGTTGATGCCGAAGGTAACTGGAACGTGCGTCCTTATGGGTTTGCAGCGCTGGAAGTGGGTGAAAACCAACTGACTGTTGTCGCGGTAGATCCTGCCGTAGGCGTGCTGAGCGAAGCCAGTGCACCGTATACCTTGGTTCTTGAAGCGTTTAATCCAGCACCGGTACATGGTGAAGTGATGCAGGGTACTGCTGGTGATGACCTTTTTGCCCATGTGGGTGAAGGGGATCAGGTACTGGCTGGTGCGGGTAATGATGTGATCAATCTGCAGTCATTGGACTTTGCTCTGGTAGACGGTGGTGAAGGTACTGATACTGTGGCTCTGTCAACTCAGTATGCCAACTTATACCTGAGCGCAGTACAGGAAAAATTAACATCAGTAGAAATCTTCGATCTGGGTGCTGGTCATAACACCATTACCGTATCTATGCATGATGTTCTGCGTATGGGTTCTGAAGAGCTGTCAGTTCACGGTGATAAGAAGGCGCTGGTTATCAATGGCGAAGACGGTTCTACCGTAGCGATCGAAAATGTTCGCGAACAGTGGCAACAGTCCGGTGGTCAGGACAGTCAGTGGACAGTGTCACAACATGATTATCAGTATGCGGGTAATACCTATAACGTCTGGACTATTGGCAACTCAAGCGTTGAATTACTGGTCGAGAATACGGTTAACACCATCATTATGTAATTAAACAGAAAACAGCCACCGTTAGGTGGCTGTTTTTACATCTAAATTGTACTGCAATAAAAAATAAGGAGGAAAATACAGGTCATCTACTCAGGCATAAAGGAAGAGCAGCAGGATGATAAAGGGTGGCTTAACGGAAGAAAACCCACTTACGATCTTTGCGCTAATCTCTGAGCAGATGCATTAAGTTGAATAACGAATGGTAAGGATTACTTTGTTAGATATATCAGCTAATAACAATAAAAGGGAAGTCCAGTTTCAGAACATGAAATTGAGTAGCGTTCTGTTAAGAGCGAAGTTCTCAACTGGCGATAAAAAATGAGTAATGGATAAGGAGTCTATTCTCGTATGAGTAAAAATATTAGTTTACTGGTTAATTCTGGGGGTTCTAGCTCTCAGGTTATAACTCTTGATTCAAACAACCCCGCTAAGATTAAAATCCAAGATGGGCACAAGTACATCTTAAAAAATCAAGATAACAACCATTCCCCTGAGCATGTGACGTTAAAACGACATGGTAACGATTTGCACGTTATTTTAGAAGACGATACAAATCCTGCCATTGTTATTGATGATTACTATGTTTCGGGTAATCAGCAACCATTACTGGGCATCGCTGAAGATGGGCAGCTATATTCTTACATTACTACTGATGCCTTGAGTGACGGTTATGCATTGGCTAACGAAGGCTCTACTTCGGCAGCGTTGGGTGGCTCTTCACTGGGTGATAGTAGCTACTTGTTTGATAGCGTCGAATATAGCGATGGCCTAATGTCGTCATGGCCATGGTTTTTAGGTGCGGCGGTGATTGGTGGAATGGGCTATGCCATTTACGATAATAATGAAGATAATGAGGATGATGATAGTTCCTTTTCTTCATCACCATTGCAGCTAGCCATTCAGCCTGAATCTCAACCGGTTCCGCAATCAGAACAGGTCTCTCAAACAGGATCTGAACCAGTCTCTCAATCAGAACCTGAGCCGGTACCTTTGCCGACCCCAACAGAAGTTACCGATGCTGCTAATGACACTACTGCTCCAGCTCAGCCAGTAGCCAGTAGTCTTGTGGTTGATAGCCAGTCAGGTTCTATTCTGACAGGAACAAAGCTTGCCAGTAGTTTGCCGACGTTCTCTGGAGAAGGTGAGCCGGGTAGTGTTATTACCTTTATGGATGACACTACGGTAAGTCAACAAATCGTTATGAGTAAAAGCGGCAAGCATTTACTTATGGCCGATAATGCTACAGCGATGTCCGACGGTAGTCATGTCATTGGACAAGTCGTGGTCGGAGCAGACGGTAAGTGGAGTTTCACGCCGGATCAACCTTTAGCCGAAGGCCAGCATCATATCACTATGGTTGCTGTTGATAAGCTTGGTAATCAAAGTGCTGTAGCAGAGTTGATGGTGTTTGAAGTGGATATCACAGCACCAGAAACGCCAATAATTAATGCCGTACTGGGTTCTGTTAGCGACTTGAACAGTGAGATCTTGCTGGGCGGTAATACTAATGATGCCAAACCGACACTCAACGGTCAGAGTGAGCCAGGAAGCACCGTTACTATCACCGATCATGGTGAAGTTATAGGTCGCGTGATTGCGGATCAATCCGGTCACTGGACATTTACACCTGAAGTGGCATTGAGCGAAGGCGAGCATAGTATTTGCGTTGCCGCAGTAGATGAGGCCGGTAACGGCAGTCAACTGTCTAATATTTTTGTGTTTAAGGTAGATACCATCGCACCTGAACAGCCGACTATTAGCGGTATCACTGACAGTCAAAATCCATCTTTTCTGGGTGAAGGTGAACCGAATAGCACGGTAACTATTTTTGATAATGGTGTGCTGATTGGTCAGGTACCTGTTAGTGATGAAGGTCATTGGGTATTCACACCGAGTGAATCTTTGGGTAACGGTGCTCATAGTATTACGGTGAGTGTAACTGACTTTGCTGGTAATGTGAGTGAGTTGTCAAATTCATTTATGTTCACTATTGATATAGCTGGTGAGCCAGTAACACCAGACGAGCCGATTTTACTTGTACCCGCTATTGAATCCGTTGTTGCGGACTTCCGTGGCGAACTGAATAACGGTACGGCGGTTAATAACCCTACACCAACGCTGAAAGGCGCGGCAGAGCAGGGCAGTGTGGTGACCATTTTCGATAATGGCATCCTGTTAGGCTCAACGGTAGCGGACAGCGACGGTAAGTGGAGCTTTACCCCGGCAGCAGAGTTGCCAGCCGGTGAGCACGTCTTTACGGCGGCAGGCAATGCTGGCATTCCGTCAACCGCGTTTACGGTTATCGTGGATCCTGAGCTGCATATCCATCCACCAATGCCGGAAGAGCCGGTTGTACCCGCTATTGAATCCGTTGTTGCGGACTTCCGTGGCGAGCTGAATAACGGTACGGCGGTTAATAACCCTACACCAACGCTGAAGGGCGCGGCAGAGCAGGGCAGTGTGGTGACCATTTTCGATAATGGCATCCTGTTGGGTTCAACGGTAGCGGACAGCGACGGTAAGTGGAGCTTTACCCCGGCAGCAGAGTTGCCAGCCGGTGAACACGTCTTTACGGCGGCAGGCAATGTTGGCATTCCATCAACCGCGTTTACGGTTATCGTGGATCCTGAGCTGCATATCCATCCACCAATGCCGGAAGAGCCGGTTGTACCAACCATTGAATCCGTATCAGATGATGTGGGTTCAGTGCAGGGTATCCTGAGCAATGGCAGCCTCACTGATGACTCCACTCCAACGCTGACCGGTAAATCCGATTCAGGCAGTGTGGTGAGAGTGTATGGAAATGACGTATTACTGGGTTCAGTAGTCACTGACAGTAGTGGTCATTGGAGCTTTACGCCAACGTCAGCGCTGCAAGATGGTCAATATGCATTCACCATTAAGGCAACGGATATTGCTGGTAACGTCAATGAGTCACTAGAAGCATTCAATATCACTATTGATACTATGCCTATTATCTTAGTATCGATTAATCAACTGATTGATAACGTTGGCTATATCATGGGTGCCATCGTGCCATACGGTGTAACGGATGATGCTCGTCCGGAAATCGTTGGTACGGCTAAAGCCGGTAGTACGGTTAAGGTTTACGATGGTGCTGTATTGCTGGGTTCAACCATCGCGGGTTCTGATGGTCAGTGGGATTTCAGACCGGTCATGGAGTTAGCCGATGGTACGCACCGCATTACTGCAATAGCGACCGATTCAAACGGCAATATCAGTCAACCAACCTCAGAGTATGAGTTTACTGTTGATACTGTTCCTCCATCTGCACCAACCATTGAATCCGTACTGGATGATGTGGGTTCAGTGCAGGGTATCCTGAGCAGCGGTGACTTCACTGATGATTCCACTCCGACTCTGACCGGTAAATCCGATTCAGGCAGTGTGGTGGAAGTGTATGGAAATGGCGTATTACTGGGTTCAGTAGTCACTGACAGTAGTGGTCAGTGGAACTTTACGCCAACTGCACCACTAACCGATGGCGAGCATCAGTTCCATGTTGTGTCAATCGATGCTGCCGGTAACTTAAGTGTGCCGTCGGGTGATTTTGTATTGACAGTGGATACGATTGCGCCGGAAAAACCTCTGCTTAGTATTAATGTTCGCGTTTATGTAGATGGATTCAATGTAGAAGATGGGCCGCGTAGTCTGGATGATGAGGACTATAATCCGTGGTTCTTCGGTACAGGCGAGTCAGGAAGTACCATTACCATTATTGATAACGGTAAGGTAATCGGTCAGACGGTTGCTGATGCGTCAGGAAAGTGGGAATTTATTCCACAACCAGTATTGAGTAATGGTGACCATGATGTTTATGCCACTTCGATGGACAAAGCGGGTAATATCAGCCAACCATCCGAGATTGTAACATTCCAACTGATGCTCAATGGCTCTGATCCTGTTGTACCCGCTATTGAATCCGTTGTTGCGGACTTCCGTGGTGAACTGAATAACGGTACGGCGGTTAATAACCCTACACCAACGCTGAAAGGTGCGGCAGAGCATGGCAGTGTGGTGACCATTTTCGATAATGGCATCCTGTTGGGCTCAACGGTAGCGGACAGCGACGGTAAGTGGAGCTTTACCCCGGCAGCAGAGTTGCCAACTGGTGAGCACGTCTTTACGGCGGCAGGCAATGCTGGCATTCCATCAACCGCGTTTACGGTTATCGTGGATCCTGAGCTGCATATCCATCCACCAATGCCGGAAGAGCCGGTTGTACCCGCTATTGAATCCGTTGTTGCGGACTTCCGTGGTGAACTGAATAACGGTACGGCGGTTAATAACCCTACACCAACGCTGAAAGGCGCGGCAGAGCATGGCAGTGTGGTGACCATTTTCGATAATGGCATCCTGTTAGGCTCAACGGTAGCGGACAGCGACGGTAAGTGGAGCTTTACCCCGGCAGCAGAGTTGCCAGCTGGTGAGCACGTCTTTACGGCGGCAGGCAATGTTGGCATTCCATCAACCGCGTTTACGGTTATCGTGGATCCTGAGCTGCATATCCATCCACCAATGCCGGAAGAGCCGGTTGTACCAACCATCGAATCCGTATTGGATGATGTGGGTTCAGTGCCGCGTATTCTGGGCAACGGTAGCATTACCCTTGACGCTACACCAACCCTGACAGGCAAAGCCGAAAAAGCCAGCATAGTAAAAATCTATGCCGAAGCTAATCTCTATGGCTCAGTCGTTGCTGACGCTGAAACGGGCGAATGGAGCTTTACTTTCGATTATTCGTTACCTGATGGAGTGTATCATTTTACAGTTACTTCAACCGATGCGGCCGGTAATGTTAGCCTGCCATCAACAGCGTTTGATTTGATTGTAGATATTCCTGCTCCTGGCCCTGGAGTTATAACGATTCTTGGCGTAGAAGATCAGGTAGGAGCCGTTACTGGTAATGTAAAATCAGGTGATAACTCTGATGATTCTCGTCCAATTATTAGTGGTATTGCAGGTTCAGCGGGTAGCATCATTGTTCTTTACACCAAAGACCATTCTGGTAACTATGAGATTGGCAGTACAACCGTGAATACCGATGGTACATGGAGCCTACAGCCAGCGACACCGCTACTGCCTGGTAGTAATGAACTGACGATAGTAGCAGTTGATGCAGGTGGTAATTCTTCAATTCCAAGCGCTGCGTACCTAATTTATATTGTAGGTGGCGGAATAAGGCCACCAGTAATTGACATGGTGCTGGACGATGTTGGGATGATCACCGGATCTTTATCTAAAGGTGATGTAATTGATGATAATTTACCAACCATCACTGGTTCAGCATTTGTTGATGGTGTGGTTACTATCTACGACCATGATGTGGTAATCGGTTCTGCTATTATTGGTGTTGATGGTAAGTGGTCATTCACTCCGACTACGGCATTGGCTGACGGAGAGCATAATATCTCGGTAACGGTTACCAGCACCATTGGTCAGATCACCTCGAGTAGCAATAGCTTCAACTTCGTGATAGATACTACCGCACCTGTATTAGTTAATCTGGTGATTACCGATCATACAGGCGCAGTGACCGGTCCGTTGACAAATGGTGATACTACTGATGATAACAAGCCAATCTTTAGCGGTAAGGCGGAAGCCAGCAGTATAGTGACGATCTACAACGGTATTGAGATTATTGGTAGCACAACGGTGGATAGCGATGGTAACTGGATATTTATTCCGGCCACAGGTCTGCCTGAAGGTGAATATCAGTTCAATGTTACTGCTACTGATAAGGCTGGGAATATCTCAGGGGCCAGCGAAACGGTTAATCTGGATATTGGCGGCTGCTGTACTGGGATGGTCAGTATTACCCGCTTAATTGATAATGCCGGAGAGTTTACTGGTAACATCGTACCTAATGGTGTCACTGATGAGACCCGTCCGGAAATGATGGGTTTTGCTAGACCGGCTGCTCTTGTTAAAGTTTATGACTATGGCTACCTGTTAGGCTCAACACAGGCGGACTCTAATGGTAATTGGAGCTTTACGCCAGCTAGAGGTATGACTCAGGGCGAACACAACATCACTGCAGTGTCGATCGATTTGAGCGGTAATGTCAGCGCGCCTACCTCAGTATATGCTTTTGTTATTGATACTACCCCACCAGTCGCACCAACCATCGAATCAGTCTCTGCAGATTTCCGCAGCGATCTGAGTAGCGGCACTGCTACTAATGACGTTACACCAACGCTAAATGGTGTAGCCGAGAAGGGCAGTACCGTGGCTATTTTCGATCGTGACGTCATCTTGGGTTCTGCTGTGGCAGATAGCACCACGGGCAAATGGAGTTTCACACCATCATTTGAACTGGGTTTTGGCGATCATGCTTTTACCGCGGTATCTAATGATAAAGCAGGTAACGAAAGTAGCCCATCATCTGAGTTTGTTGTGATAATTGATGCTGATATTTGCATTATGCCACCGCCAGTGGAGCCACCAGTTCTGCCAACTATCGAATTCGCCCGGAATAGTACGGGAGTGAATATAGGGTCGGTGGATAATGGTGGTGCACTTGATAACAACACTCCACCAACCTTGATGGGTAAAGCTGCTCAAGGCAGTGTTGTGGCTATCTATGATGGTGGCATTTTGTTAGGTTCAACCCTGACAGACAGTAGCGGCGAGTGGAGCTTTACGCCATCAGCGTCATTACCTGACGGTCAGCATACCTTTACAATAACTGCTACCGATGTGAGTGGATATGTCAGAGAGTCGTCAAACGATTTTGTTCTGAATCTGCTATTTGTCTGTATTATGCCACCGCCTCCGGAACTGCCGGAAGAAACAGATATTGTAGGCTCTACGATACCAAATTCTGTCGTTGATATGACTATCACGGCTAAATATGGTGATTACGGGGATCTCCGTGAGTATTCAGACAAACCTATTTTTATGGATGAATACAATTCATTGGTGTTTAAGGGTAAAGCTGAAGCTGGCAGTATCGTCACCGTGTATGATGGTGCAACGAAGCTGGGTGATACTAAAGTCGGTGTTGATGGAAGCTGGATATTTGTTCCATCAGAAGCGCCAACGGCGGGCTCTCATCAGTTCACCACGACGGTAACGGATAGCGCAGGTAATACTAGCGTAACGAGTGATGCGGCGGTTCTGGATCTGAGTGTTATTAACTATATTGAGCCGGACCTTGTTGGTTGGAAGTTCAATATTGTTGCTGTCAACGATATCAATAGCGAGCTTCTGTCATCTGATTATTTAGTGAATGATGCGCGTCCGACATTCTTTGGTATTACGTCTTTCTCTAGCAATGTTATTACTATTTATGATGGTGAAACGTTGTTGGGTGAGGCCTATGTACAATCTAGTGGTAAATGGAACTTCACGCCAGATTTTGATCTTGGCGAGGGTGTTCATAGCATAGTGGCTTACCTAAAAGACCCTGTGCATAATGTAGAGATAAAGAGTTCGGTATTTGAGTTCGTAGTGGATACCGTTACGCCTGTTACTCCAACTATTGAGTTTGCACTGGATGATGTTGGCTTAGTTCAAAATGCACTAACCAGCGGTAGCTCTACTGATGATTCAACGCCAACCCTAACCGGTAAGGCTGAGAAAAGCAGTACGGTTAAAGTTTACGATGGCGGTGAATTACTGGGTCTTGCTACTGCTGATGCAGAAACCGGCCAATGGAGCTTTACACCACGTCTGCATAATGAGAGCCATCAGTTTACTGTGGTTTCAGTCGATAAAGCAGGCAATATCAGTGCCCCATCAGAGGCTTTTGTCCTGATGACTGATTTCCCTTCTTCTTACGTCAATAATTTGGTCATCACTAGTGTGGATGACCAGAAAGGTGACGTTACTGGCCGTGTTATTAATGGTGATACTTCTGACGACAGTCGCCCAATGATTAGCGGTACGGGGACGGCGGGAGATAATGTCATTGTCTACTCTAATGACGGAACGGGTAATCATGAGATTGGTCGTACGGCAGTAGAAGCAGATGGTACATGGAGCCTGCAATCTGCACAGTTGATGGATGGTAAAAATCAGCTTACGGCTGTTGCGGTTGATTCTACAGGTTATGTCTCAGCACCAAGCGCACCATACACTATCGTGTTGGATACTGACTTTGATTACACATACAGAGTGGGTAGTCCGAGTGACGATGTTTTCCTCTATGTTGGCCCAGGCGATCAAGTTATTGCTGGTGCAGGTAACGATGTTATTAACCTGCTGTCAGCGAAATTTGGCTATATTTCTGGTGGCGAGGGGATTGATACGTTAGTTGTAGGTGGCCATAACAATCTGTTGGATTTGGGAGCGTTAGATACGAAACTGAGTTCAGTAGAGATCTTCGATCTGAGGGATGGCGGTCATAACACCATGGTCGTTCATTGGGAAGATGTCTTACGTCTGGGGTCTGAAGAGTTATCAATCACTGGTGGAAACAAGGCGATTGTTGTTAACGGCGATGATAGTAGTACGTTGGATCTTGGTGTAAGAGGTCAGTGGACTGCTTATGACGATGCGGGAGATTCGATAGAAAAATCAGACGAACCTTGGGTTATGTCACAAAGCGAACATCAGTACGCTGGCAATACCTATAACGTCTGGACTAACTCTGCTTCAAACGTTGAAATCTTGGTAGAAAACACCGTGCATGTCATGATGTAATGCACTAACCAAACAGAACGATTGCTATTTAGGGTCGTTCTAATAATCAAACCGGTCTGTTGTTTAGACCGGTTTTTTTATGGATTACCCTTAACCATCCGCTCATCTCACCTTGGTAGAAATAAGACAACGGTAAAAGAAGTGATAAGTGTAGTAATGGTCGATAAGGTCAAGTGATGAGACGAATCAGTAACAGTCCGAAAATAAGACTATTTTCGGACTTTCAGTTTAAGGTAAATGCAGTCAGAACAACCACATTATATTGGCTACAGTAGCTGAGTCTGTGCCTCAGCCGCCGCCAGCGCCACCATATTTACGATACGTCTGACGGAGGCGATCGGCGTCAGAATATGTACCGGCTTGGAAATCCCCATCAGCACCGGACCCACGGTCACCCCTTCCGAAGAGGAAACCCGCAGCAGGTTATAGCTGATACGAGCCGATTCCATATTGGGCATAATCAGAATATTTGCTGCACCTTTCAATGGGCTGTCGGGCATCACGTCGTTGCGGATGCTTTCTACCAGAGCAGCATCACCGTGCATTTCACCATCAATTTCCAGCTCCGGCGCGGCCAGTTTCACCAGCTCCAGTACCCGGCGCATTTTACGGGCACTTGGGCTGTCAGAGGTGCCAAAACTGGAGTGCGACAGTAGTGCGACTTTAGGCTCGATACCAAAGCGGCGCACGGTTTCCGCAGCCATTAGCGTGATTTCTGCCAACTGCTCCGGCGTTGGGTCATCGTTAACATAGGTATCGGCAATAAAGGTATTTCCGCTTGGCAGAATAATGGCGTTCATAGCACAAGCGGTATTCACCCCATCACGATAGCCAAACACCCCTTTAAGCACCTCATAATGTTCATGATAGCTGCCGATGGTGCCGCAAATGAGCCCATCAGCCTCACCGCGTTGGACCATAATGGTGCCAATCAGGGTTGGATTGCCAATAACCGTGCGCTGAGCCTGTTCGCGAGAAACGCCTTTGCGCTTCATCAACTGATAGTACTCATTCCAGTACTCATTGAAGCGCGGGTCGGATTCATTGTTCACAATCTCAAAATCTTTACCCGCAACGATTTGCAGACCCAATTTTTTGACGCGCATTTCAATCACGCTTGGGCGACCAATTAGAATTGGGTATGCGAGCCCCTGAGAAACAATGTCCTGCGTGGCATGCAGTACGCGCTCCTCTTCTCCTTCAGCCATCACAATCCGCTTCAGTGTTTTCTTTGCCTGAGAGAAGATTGGCTTCATAAATAGATTGGTTTTATAAATAAACTGAGTCAGATGTTCAACATAGGCATCCATATCGGCAATTGGACGCTCAGCCACCCCAGAATCCATCGCCGCTTGCGCCACCGCGGGCGCAATTTTTACAATCAGACGCGGGTCGAAGGGCTTTGGTATCAGGTATTCCGGCCCAAAAGAGAGTTCCTGATCGCCATAGGCAGAAGAAACCACATCGCTCTGTTCTGCCAGTGCCAGATCGGCAATAGCCCGTACCGCAGCCAGCTTCATCTCTTCATTGATTACGGTAGCCCCCACATCCAGCGCACCCCGGAACAGGAATGGGAAACACAGAACGTTGTTTACCTGATTCGGATAATCCGAACGACCAGTACAGACGATAGCATCAGGACGTACTGCTTTAGCCAACGGCGGCAGAATTTCTGGTTCCGGGTTAGCTAGGGCCAGAATCAATGGATTCTTCGCCATGCCTTTCACCATGTCTTGCGTTAACACGCCAGGACCTGAACAGCCAAGGAAGATATCCGCACCGTCAATCACGTCAGCCAAACTGCGTTTACCGCTATCGACCACTGCGTAAAGCGCTTTATTTTCTTCCATATTCTCATCGCGGCCTTGATAGATAACACCGCGTGAGTCACAAACCGTGATGTTCTCTTTGGTCATGCCCAATGCAACCAGCAGGTTCAAACAGGCGATAGCCGCCGCTCCGGCACCGGACACTACCAGCGTGACATCGCTGATTTTTTTTTCTACCACCCGCAGACCGTTTAAGACCGCCGAGGCACAGATAATGGCCGTGCCGTGCTGGTCGTCATGAAACACCGGAATTTTCATGCGCTTGCGCAGTTCTTTTTCGATATGGAAACACTCCGGTGCCTTAATATCTTCCAGATTGATACCGCCAAAGGTTGGCTCCAGAGACGCGATAATATCAATCAGCTTATCCGGATCAGATTCATCAACTTCGATATCGAATACGTCGATACCGGCGAACTTTTTGAACAGTACGCCTTTGCCTTCCATGACGGGTTTTCCAGCCAGAGCCCCAATATTACCCAAGCCCAGTACGGCGGTGCCGTTAGAAATTACCGCGACTAAATTGCCGCGGGCAGTATATTTGTAAGATGCCTGAGGGTCGGCGGCAATTTCTAAGCATGGTGCAGCAACGCCTGGGGAATAGGCCAGCGCTAAATCACGCTGGGTAGCGAGTGGTTTGGTTGGCGTTATTTTAATTTTTCCTGGTACAGGAAACTGATGAAAATCAAGAGCGCTTTGTTTGAATTGTTCGTCCATTATCGTGTCCTTTTCTGGGGGTACAGGGTGAGGCCGTGATACCCCGGAATAGATAGAGGGTAATTATTAAAGACTGATGAGATGCAGCATCGTTATGATTTGTCTTTTACTATAACTGTTTCTTTACCTATTTATTCATTATAAAGCACAGTTAGACACCAATCTTAACATTAATTTAATAATTGACCATGCAAACATCCGTGGTGTTGCTGCGTATTGTGACGAGGAATAGTGATTGAGCTTTACACCCACACGTTAGCGTTATTTATTCTGTCCTAATCGGCGAAATTGTCATCATCGATTTATAATTTTATATAAATATTAATTAGTTAAAAAAATTAATTATTTTTCTTTTCGTATTGCCCACCAGAGCTAATACCATCAACTATGCTTACTGTGTATCGGTTAGAAAAAGCGTTTTTTCAGTTTGTGTTTGCTCTTTCTAAGGAACTTATCCGATCGCAGCATGAGGGTATGTAGTCGCTATCAATAAGATGGATTAATTAAAAGGTGAGTCGACAATGAGTGCAAAATTTGAAATTTTTCTGAGTAAGAACAACGAATTCTATTTCCGCTTAAAAGCAGGTAATGGACAGATCATTCTGGGTAGTGAAGGCTATACCGCCAAAGCTAACTGCCAGAATGGTATCAAGTCGGTGAAAACCCACTCTCAGGACAGTAAATACTTTGAGAAGAAAGTGACGTCTAATGACAAGTTCTCTTTCAATTTAAAAGCCTCTAATGGTCAGGTGATCGGTACCAGTCAGACTTATACGTCTGAACAGTCACGGGATGCTGGCATTGTTTCTGTCGTTAATAATGCACCAGATGCAACCGTAGTTGATTTAACTGTAGAAGCATAATTGCATGTACCCGCAGGATTTTTACACCCTGTAGCGCTTCGTCCGTTAGTGCCTGACATGGCTAACGGATTTTTTTCTTTATTGCGCTGGCCTCAACGATCCGTTGATCGCCAGCGTCATGTTTATGGTTTTGATGCTATCCGATACAGGCAGTGTTTCCGTAGCGGGTGGCCTTCAGCGAGTGCCGGGTGTTCGAAATCGTCGGGTGTTCGTGTCATTCCCAGCTTTTCCATCACCGCTCTGGAACGCTGATTGGCTATGGTCGTGAAAGCGACAATCTCTGGTAGTTCAAGTTGTTCAAAACCGACTTGTAGTACGTGTTTTGCCGCTTCCGTGGCGTATCCTTGTCCCCAAAAAGCGTTTGCCAGCCGCCAGCTAATTTCCACACAGGGAGAAAAGGGAAGCTCATTCGTTGGAATGTTTAGCCCGACAAAGCCAATAAATTGCCCGTCAGATTTCAGCTCAACGGCCCATAGCCCCCACCCTCGCTCAGCAATTAACGACTGACAGCGATCGGCCATCGCATCGCTGGTGGCCCGGTCTAAAGTAGTGGGAAAATATTTCATCACTTCTGGATCGGCGTTCAGTTCGGCAAAAGGGGCGCGATCCTTAGGCTGCCATTGACGCAGCCGCAGGCGTTGAGTGTCGAGTTCGATCGGTTTGGGCATGGTGTTTCTCATTTATCAGTCAATTAGTTATACCCGCGAGTAGGCTTTTTCCAGCCCATCAGCGTTGTCGCCCTGATTTTGCTTATCTTCCTGTTCATGATGCTCGCGAATGATAGTCACAGGAGGGTCGACATTCTTATCAATAACAGAGACGCTCTTTGTTGACTCGCCGTCAGAACCGTCAGCCTCTTGCAGGCTAATAATTTCCGGTGCTGGCATGCTGTCCTGAATCATCTGTTCATCAAAACTGGGGTTCAGGGCGGGTGACAACGGAGAACTCATCAGACTGTCCGGCATGGCAATATGGGGTAATGGGGCATCTTCCACATAGTGCACTTCCTGTTTTTTTGCCGTACGGCTAAGCAACACCAACACTAAACTACAGAGTGCAAAGAAAGCATACAGAATATTACCCCCTAGCGGTTGCATCAAGGCGCCGACAATGAGAGGGCCGATACTGGCACCTACACCAAATGACATCAGTAAACAGGCCGCCAGCGAGACCCGGCGTTCTGACTCAATCAGGTCATTCGCCAGCGCCACCACCAGAGGATAGAGCGTAAATTGTAGCGTACCTACTACAAATCCAATCCCCAGTAGAAGCGCAAAAGAGATATGGGGCAATATGGCTAATGGTAATGCGGCTAATGCTAGCAACAGGGCAATAATCCGTAATAAGACTAGCCGGTTATAACGATCGGAAAGCCAGCTAAAAGGCAGTTGGGCAATCAGACCGGCACAAATAGAGACCGACATAAACATCCCTGTCTGTTCAGTAGAAAGGGATTGCTGGCTGGTGTAAACCGGTGCCAAGCCATAAAAGGAACCCACCACCATGCCGATCACCACAATAGAGGCCAGCACCTTGGGAATCGAGCCAATAAAATAACGCAGCTCCATGGGGGCCGGTGAAATCTGCTGTACGTGGCTGCGGGTGGTCAGGGCAATAGGAACCAGACAAAGTGAGAAACACAGGGCGATAATCAGCAGGGTTTGAATGCCTAAGTCTGGTTGCAGGATTAAAACAATCTGCCCCAGTGCCGTTCCTAAATAAGAGGCTGCCATATAAAATCCAAATACGACCCCCCGTTGATTAGGTTCCGCCTGATCGTTAAACCAGCTTTCCAACACCATATACTGACACATCAGGCACAGGCCAATAATCAGCCGCAGAACCGCCCATGTCATCAGAATTTCGGTGATACCGTACATTAACACCGCGGCTGTAACTATACCGGCACAGGAAACGTAGGTACGGATATGCCCTACTCGGATAATCAATGAATAGCCGATCTTCCCCCCAATCACCAGACCAATATAGTTGGCGGCAATAATGGCGCCAATAAAGGCACCGCTGACGCTGGTTGATGCGAGCCGTAGAGAGATATAGGTCGTCAGCAGTCCGGAGCCTAGTAGCATGATCATGGTCGTGGTATACAGGGGGAAAAAGACGCTAAGGGCTTTTCGCACGGATCCTCCGGTGGAGTTTTTTAACCAACGTTCAGATGGTAACAACATCTATCCAGAAGAAATAGTGACGGACGGTTTTAGTGTTACCCGAATCATACAAACATTACAAACATTACAAACATTACAAACATTACAAACATTACAAACATTACAAATAACAAAAATAACATAAACAACACAAAGCCTTATCTACATTATTTGAATTTGATTGATCGCTTGTCCCCCGATATGATGCTGTACTAAGAAATTAAACAAGGTGAGAGTCATGAACGGAGAGCAGGCATTAATACCGGCAATCGGTATTGATTTAGGGACAACCAATAGTCTTATTAGCGTTTGGCAAGATGGCAAAGCCCATCTGATCCCTAACGCGCTGGGGGAATACCTAACCCCTTCCGCCGTCAGTGTTGATGAGGATGACTCTATCCTGATTGGCCGGGCGGCATTGTCTCGTCTGACAACTCACCCGACTAAAACAGCATCGTTGTTTAAACGCTATATGGGAAGCAATCGCCAGTACAAACTAGGGGATAAGACTTTCACTGCACCTGAACTTTCAGCGCTAGTACTAAAATCGCTTAAAGCTGATGCCGAGGCTTGGTTAGGTCAACTGATTACCGATGTCGTGATTTCGGTTCCTGCCTATTTTAGCGATGAACAGCGCAAACAAACGCGGTTTGCTGCTGAACTGGCTGGGCTAAATGCGGTTCGTCTAATCAACGAGCCGACCGCTGCCGCAATGGCCTATGGCCTACACACCCAAGAGTTTGGGCGCACGCTGGTGTTTGATCTGGGTGGTGGAACTTTTGATGTTACCGTACTGGAATACGCACTGCCTCTGATTGAAGTCCATTCTTCTGCCGGTGATAACTACCTAGGCGGGGAGGATTTTACTCACGCGCTGGTAAAAGCCTGCCTGAAAGAGTGGAAGCTGGATGAAAGCACCATTACACCGGAAGCGATGGCTCGCCTGAATGACAGTGCCGAAGCGCTCAAATGCGGCCTGAATAATCAGGAAAGCGTACTGAGCTGGCACTGGCAGGATAAGGAATGGAACTATAGCTTTGACGATCAACAGGCTGAAAAACTGTGGTTACCGCTGCTGAATCGCCTCCGAGCCCCCATTGAACAAGCCTTGAATGATGCTCGCCTACAGCCGAGCCAATTGGATAATCTGGTGCTGGTCGGTGGCGCTTCTCGCCTGAACCTCGTCCAGCGCATGGTGGTGCGTTTATTTGGCAAAATGCCCCATCAGCATCTGGATGCCAGTACCATTGTTGCGTTAGGGGCAGCAGTACAAGCCGCCAGCCGCCTACGTAATGAAGATATTGACGAAGTTATTCTGACGGATGTCTGTCCTTATTCGCTGGGTATTGCAACCAGTAACGATAAAACCTCGGGTATCTTCTCACCGATTATTGAACGTAATACCGTGGTACCCACCTCCCGGGTGGAAACCTTTTATACCAACCACCCTGAACAACAATTCATTCGCGTGGCGGTTTATCAGGGAGAAAGCCCTCGGGTAGATAACAATATTCTGGTGGAATCGTTTGAAGTTCCGGTAGAACCCAATGGTCGTATTCAATCATTGGATATCCGCTTTAGCTACGATATCAACGGACTGCTGGAGGTGGATGTCAACATGCTGGAAACCGGCAGCAGCTACTCTAAAGTCATCGACCACAGCCCGATAGGTTTAAGCGACAGCCAAAAGCAGGCCAGTCATGACCGACTCAAAGCGCTGAAAATTCACCAACGAGAAGCCATCCCAAACCGTGTGCTACTGGCCCGCCTAGAGCGCGCTTGGTCTCAGTCACTCGGCGAACAGCGTATTCAAATTGGCATCTGGCTACAAGAATTCGACCAAACTCTGGTCGAACACAAAGAAGAACAGATCACCCAAGTACGAGACAGACTCATCGGCTACCTGAACTCGATGAAGTTGTAATATATATTTAGTTTTATTCGTTAAAGATATATTGAGTTGATGACTTTGTTCTCGTTAACAAAGCCAATCTTCGCGAGGGGCGGGCGTGGGGGCGGCTTGGCGCAAGCGCTGGCCCGAAGGATGAAGACACCTTAAGGTGTTTCATCACTGCCCGTCGCCCGGCTAGGCGCAATGCACTCCAGACTCAAGTACAGATGGTCTCCCGGCCGAGCACAATATAAATATAAGCACCTTATAATTACAGCCGACATTACAGCCGGAGTTACCTCAAATTCCAATTTAAAAATCTCAACAGAGCTATAATCCCCCTTGGCACATATACTTCAACTCCAAATAATCATCAATCCCATACTCGGAGCCTTCGCGGCCCAAGCCCGATTGTTTTACACCGCCAAACGGTGCCACTTCGTTAGACAGCAAACCGGTATTAATGCCGACCATACCGTATTCCAGAGCTTCGCTAACGCGCCAGATACGGGCAGCGTCTTTACTGTAGAAGTAGGCTGCCAGCCCATAAATAGTGTTATTAGCCAAATGAATCACTTGTTTTTCATCATCAAAAATCACCAACGGGGCAACTGGACCAAAGATCTCTTCATCCAATAGCTTTGCCCCCTCAGGAACATTACCCAATACCATCGGATTAACGAAGTTGCCGCCTAGTGGATGGGCCTTATCACCGGTTAACATTTTGGCCCCGTGGGAAAGCGCGTCATCCACCAATGATTGTACTTTTTCCACCGCTTTCTGATTAATCATCGGGCCGATATTCACCCCTTCATCCAGCCCGTTTCCCACTTTCAGCGCACTCACCCGACGAGTGAACTGTTCAGCAAAGGGAGAATAGACATCACGGTGGATATAGAAGCGGTTAGCACAAACGCAAGTTTGCCCGGCATTACGGTATTTGGCTGCAATCGCCCCCTCAACGGCGGCGGGAATATCCGCATCATCAAACACGATAAAAGGCGCATTGCCGCCCAATTCCAGTGATACTTTCTTAATGGTCTCGGCACTCTGCCGCATCAACAGACGACCCACTTCGGTCGAACCGGTGAAGGTGAGTTTGCGGACGTCAGGATGGGCGGTGAGTACGCCACCAATCGGGCCGGAGCGCCCTGTTATTACATTAAATACGCCGGGAGGAATACCCGCCCGTTGGGCTAATTCTGCCATAGCGAAAGCGGAATAAGGTGTTTCACTGGCGGGTCTTAATACCATAGTGCAGCCCGCAGCCAGTGCTGGCGCTGCTTTACGCGCGATCATTGCGGCCGGAAAATTCCACGGCGTAATCGCAGCGCAAACGCCGATGGGTTGTTTTATCACCATCAGGCGTTTGTCCGCTGTAGGTGATGGGATCACGTCACCATTGGTCCGTTTACACTGCTCGGCAAACCATTCGATAAAGGAAGCGGCGTAACGAATTTCACCTTCGGCTTCTGCCAGCGGTTTGCCCTGTTCGCGGGTCATGATCATCGCTAAGTCTTTGCGGTTCTCAATCATTAAATCGAACCATTTACGCAGCAGTATTGAACGTTGCTGTGCAGGTAACGCTTTCCAGCCGCTCAGTGCTAAACGAGCGGACTCCACGGCAACCAGCGTATCGTTTTCATTCATATCGGGCACCAAGCCCAAGCGTTCACCGGTGGCGGGGTCGAACACCTCAAGGTGGTTTTTACTGCTGGCATCCAGCCAGATACCGTTGATAAATGCCTGCTGTTTAAACAACGTTGGATCGTTAAGTTTCATCAGATTGACCTCCAGAAATAAGTTTCAGGGTAGCTGATTAAGAATAGATCATCGAATGTGGACAATGAGTGGCGGGCTATCGGCATCCGGTTAAGGAAAGATGCCGATAAAATATAACTATCAGATTTAATTAAAGTAATTTAGAGTTCACTTTATTGCTGCCGAAGGACAACCGTGATCATAGGTTAAACCACTTTGTTGATGGTGGGCCGTTTTCAGTTGTTTTCGGTGTACTCTGAGTGACAAGTAAAATAATGAGTACTACAGGAATAAATGAAATCAAAGCGACGCCTATAGTGGAAAATAAATTGAGTCCCAGATCGTTTCCTCGTCGCATTGAAGCACTGAATAGGTTGAGGCCAAGTAGTGCAATGAAGAATAGATTGTCAGTGGCGACAATAAATGTGTGGGAGGTTACGTCAAAAAGCCTAAACGCCATTATAGTGCCAAATAGCAACTGCGCTATATATCCAGAGGCATTAAGACGCGTGTTGAGACGCCAGAATTGCCAAAATTTACTGGGATTTTTTGCATATTTGCCCAGGTTTTTGGCGCGATAGCGAGATTCCTGCTGCAATAATTTAGCCGCCAAACGCAGCGTCATATCTTCATTGGTGTTTTGCTGGCAGTCCAGTAACATTTTTTGATTGTTTTCAGAGAGCGAGTGGTTAGGATTACGGCGCATATTCAGCATTTCGCTAATCAGCGCTTTCAGTCGCAGGTTACTTATTTCATTGATTTTATTATAAGGCTTTGCGTTGAGCAATGCGCTTTGTAATGCCTGTTCTGCCTCATTGCTGAGTTGCATTTCCTCAATCAGCGTGATGAAACGTTTTTCCCGACTATTGATACCGAACCAGCCACAGGTGGCATAGAATACCATTTGATTGATATTTGAGGATGTCTCAATAAGCTTTCGCCATTCTGGGTTGCTGATATAAAAATGGTCGATAGAGTAGGTTCGAGTGGTCTGCGGATTTTCCAGATAATTTTCTGGTGTAATTGGCAGTCGGGTCCATGAGTGATGTTGGAGAATATGGCTCAACGTCAGCTTATCCCGATATTGATCGACGATATCATCCTGCTGTGGATCGAGGTCGTTAATTAACTGACAGAATTCATAAAGCGGATGTCGCTCCTCTGGTGCTATATTTTTTGCCTGTATCAGCATAGGTAGTGATTCTGCCGGTTTTTCCAATAGCAGAACCAGCGCATAGCACTCACGACACCATTGCCAGTAATCCTGATTATTGTCAGGCTCCGGCAGTGATGCGCTGTTATTCAGGGCAATAAAGCTAATCCAGTCAGTGATGGTTTCTAGGTTGTTGCCAAAAGTTTCACTGTTGGTCAAACGTTCTAACTGTTCATTGGGCATCCATCGCCGTTGCAACAACCAATGCAGACACTGTAAATGAGCCTCGGAATCGCGCTGTGCCAGTTCTGCCGGTAGCGCCTCTGGCTGAGGGGCATATAGCCAATGCGTGAATGCCTGAATGACCGTGGATGTTTTCAACCAGGCTAAACGTTGCTGGGCTTGGTGCTTGAATCGGCTCAGAATCAGGTCATCTAACAAATCGCCACTTTCCGGTTCATCGATGATTTGCTGTAACAGGGTTTCATTGCCTAACCTGAGCATGCTGGCATGGCGATAGAGATGTACCACCGGATCGCTGCCATCATCCAGAATCAGATGGCGAATCATGGTGATTGACGTCTCTTTATGTAGCCGCCAGTTAGTGTAATCCAGGGCTATCTGCGGCATAGGGCTTTGTAACACGTCTCCCCAGCGCAGCAAGGTTTTAGTGGTTTGGGTCGGGGTGATATAACGCTGTTCCGGTGCGTCAATGGCGACACCATCGGCTGGGAGATATTGGGCATTGTCCAGCGCCTGAATCAGTAGCGGGGTACGCTCAGGTGCATGATTAACGCACCAGGTTAATATCCAGGCCTCGGCTGTGGCATGGCGTTCGGCGTTATACAAGCGGATCCAAAACGGCAGCGCTATATCATCATGGCCGGACAGGGAACATTGGGAAGCATACAAATAAAGCCAGTCACTATTATCCGGATCTTTGGTCAACTGTTGCAGGCAATAGTCGCTGAGCTGCTCAGAACCTATACTGGCAACGGTGTACCAACGGCAACGTAGCTCCATGACCTCCGGGGAATCAGGCCAGTAGATGACCATCGGTTGCAGCAGGTAGTCTCGCAACATCCAGGCTGGCCTTTCCCAAAACAGGAAATTAATCGAGTTGATATATTCTACGCTGGCATTTTGTACCGCTAGCGGCAAATCAGAAAGCAGCGTCATATCAAAGATATCGCCTTTGGCAATATAGTCGAGATAATCGTCCAGATGTTCGGTGTTTTCGCCTCTTAGCTCCGTAATCCGCTGTTTCCAGCGCATACGTTCCGCCAGAATTTGAACGCAGTCTCTGGAGACATAGCTGGTGTTGTACAACATCATCAGCAATTGCCAGCGTAGCTGATTAGCCACCTCGATAGAGTGGCTATCAATTTTCTGAATGTATTGATGCCATGCATCCGATTGATAGCGCTGATTAGGATCGTTTAGTAGCGCTTCGAGATCCGTAATCAGTCGATTAATGGCCTGCTGCTCAGGGTGTGGTTCCGGTGTTTCTCGTTCTTGCGCCGTCTCAGCCATTGGCTGGGTTGGGGTATCATTCAGGGCCGAGATAGGAATGAAGTCTGACAGAGTCCCTTTTTTGGCCTGTTCATAAGCCTGACGCAGGTTTTGGAAACCCTGAGGATCGCTCTCCGGATGATATTCAGGTAATTTTTTACGGTAAGCGTTACGGATGATTTCCTGATCGTCCGTGGGCTCTATGCCTAATATATCCCAACAGCTTTGATTCATGACCAGTCAACCTTCTGTAGCGACTGAGGCTTTTCCATTTCCAACTCTGCAGGATCCATGTCCCATATGAGATGCTGATAGGGGCTATTTGGCTCAGTAAACAGATATCGTACCATAGTCATATTTGAGTCCAGCGCACCTTTACTGTGCAGAGCGTAATGTTGGAGTTCTGGCTGCTCTTCACTGATGGATAGCCAGAAAGTTCTGCCAATCAAAAAACCAGAAGCATACTCTTGCCAATTGGCGTAATAGTGGCGAGCACGCTGGGCGATACGGCAGTGAAACCACAGGCTCTCTTGTTCGGTTATCCACTGATTTAACACACCAATACGGCACAGAAAGCTCATTCGGCACAGATCCCAAGCTCGGATCCCGCCTGAGCTGCACATTAGCGCGGTATCGGCTACAAACATCAATAATACCTGACGTGACGCTTCCTGTTGGGATGCATATTCCCGCCAACGATTTGGTGTTAGCTGGTGCCATAAATAGTAAGGATAGGACAGTTCTTCAGCATGACCGTGGTCGATCATGTGGGTAATGGTATCGAATAATGTTTCTCTGGAATCGATACCCCAGCTTTCTTTTAAATCCAGAGAAGAATCGTTTGGATAGAAGTTTGGCGCAATGTAAGACGCCCCGTGCTCAATGTTGAGTGCGACCATCGGGGCCGACAGGGCGAATAACCAGTGTTGATATTGTTGGTCCATCAATAAGCTCAACGGAAATAAAAACAGTTGCGAAGGATACTACTACAGAACGAAATTACCTTCAAAGATGGAAAATGGGTGGTTAGATAGCTCAGATGTTGTCATCACTTTTTTTATTTCTAGAAAACTGTAACGGCACAATGTGATATACCAAAAGGGATATCCGGAGGTGTGCCTTTGTTTATCAATCTGCGGATTGATAAAAATTGTTCTATGCTCAATCCGCGCCGATATTTTCTGCCTGTCAGAACAGGTGTTGAAACTCTACTTTATGAGGATAACTCAGGTGTCACAAGCGACGACTTCACAAAAGACGCGGGTTCAAAAAAACGTGTCTAAACATAAGCTGTTGATGATTGCCGGTCTGGGGTGGATGTTTGATGCATTGGACGTCGGGCTGTTGTCATTTTTGTTGGCAGCGCTGAAACAAGACTGGGGGCTAACGGCTCAACAAATGGGCTGGATTGGCAGTATTAACTCTATCGGTATGGCGGTAGGGGCGTTTGTATTTGGCGTTATGGCGGATCGTACCGGGCGCAAATCTGCATTTATTGTCACACTGCTGCTGTTTAGCATCGGCAGTGGGCTAACGGCTTTGGTATCGACGCTGGCCGCTTTGTTGGTGCTGCGTTTTATTATTGGTATGGGGTTGGGTGGGGAACTGCCGGTCGCCTCGACATTGGTATCAGAGAGCGTTGAATCACACGAGCGCGGGCGCATTGTGGTTCTGCTGGAAAGCTTCTGGGCGTTTGGCTGGTTGGCGGCGGCGCTGATCGCTTACTTTATCATTCCAAACTATGGCTGGCGTGTTGCGATGCTAATCAGCGCGCTACCTGCCTTCTATGCCATCTATTTGCGCTGGAATTTGCCGGACTCACCGCGTTTTAAACGGGCAGAAACCGGAGAGGCTAAACCTTCAATTATCAGTAATATTACCGCTGTTTGGTCCCGTGACTATCGTAAAGCAACGCTGATGTTGTGGGTTCTGTGGTTCTGCGTGGTGTTTTCTTATTATGGCATGTTCCTTTGGTTACCCAGTGTTGTGATGCTGAAGGGCTTTAGTCTGGTGAAAAGTTTCCAGTACGTGTTGATCATGACGCTGGCGCAACTTCCGGGTTATTTCACCGCCGCATGGTTGATTGATCGTTACGGGCGTAAGTTTGTGCTGGCGACTTATCTGACGGGAACTGCGGCTTCAGCCTATTTCTTTGGCGTTTCCGATACCGTTGCTCAACTGTTGATTTTTGGCATGCTGTTGTCATTCTTCAATCTGGGCGCATGGGGGGCGTTATACGTCTATACCCCGGAGCAATACCCAACCGCGATTCGCGGTACGGGTGCGGGGATGGCTGCTTCTATTGGTCGTATTGGCGGTATTTTAGGGCCGCTAATGGTGGGGTATTTGGTGGCAATGAATAGCTCGATAACGCTGATTTTTAGTCTGTTTTGCGTATCGATTATGGTGGCGGTAGTCGCGGTGATCGGGTTGGGGGGAGAGACTAAGCGGATGGATTTGATACCGTGATAGTGATTAAGTCAGATGTTAGTTTCGGTTATCGACTTTCATTTTGGTCCACGTACCAGCACCTTTACTCTCGATAAGCATAGGCAGGGCGCGCCCTGCCTGCTTCTTTTTCTTGCGTTGCAGCCTTCTTCAAGCAGCCTCTATTTTATAAAATCATCCATAATCACGCTGACGCTTTTTAATATGGGGCCGATATTTTTGATTCCTGTACTTTCACGTTCCGTTACCCAAGTGGCCTGTACTTCTTGGTATTTGGTCGCATTTTCCCATTGCTTCAGCTCCATGGGTTCCAGAATCCGGACGTTCACGCCGTTTTTTTTCATCTCATCTACCAACGTGTTGAAACTGTTGTTCATCACCGCCCCTAAGGTCTGGTATGCGATTTCAGCGGCGCGATGAATGGCGTCCTTATCCTGTTTTTCCAGCTTATCCCAAGTGTTCTTATTCATAACCAGAAGATAGAGGTGCCCCAACCATAGGTCAGTAGACACTAATACATTGGATGCGACATTTTGTGCGCCAATTTGATAGCCGCTGTCCACATTAACCATTAGCCCGTCTAGCGTTTTGGCTTTCAGGGCGCTGGCGATCTGATCTCCCCACGGCATTGAAACTGGGATCGCGCCAGCGTTTCGCAGAAAGTCCTGATGCCAGAAGCTGGCGGTCCGCCACTTGCTACCCTTAATATCTTCCAGAGTATTCAGCTTGTTGGTACTGAAGAAGGCCACGGGAAATCCTGTGCCGAAAAGGATATTAACGACATTCTTATTCTTCAGCTCTGCTGGAAAAGCCGGAATTTCTGCGTACACGCGGCGGTAGAACTCAAGTTGCTTATCTCCGCTGGGGCCAATGGGAAAGCTTTTGAAAATCTGGTGTAGGGGTAAATCGTTGGATGCATACTCGGGTACAACGATGGCCATATCCGCCGTACTACCTTCTCCTGCCACACGTAATGCATCATAGCCGCTGGCAAGTTCGCCTCCCCAATGCGCCTCTATTTTCAAACGACCGTTTGATTCCTTTTCAATAGCGGAGAAAAAAGCTTCCTTGATGAACCGGGTACGCATTCCTCCCAACGGTTCGTGATCGGTATATTTAAGCGTTTGTGTCGCTAATGCCGCCGTGGGCAAGAGCAACATCGCCAGTAGTATTAGCAGAAGTTTCTTGGCTAGATGTCGGGGTTGCATGGCGTTTCCTTTGCACTTTGGAGATAAATAGGGATGTATCAGAAAGAGGTTAACAGTTTATCTTGTTTGATTTATTGCTAGTTTTTTGCCTGAAGGCCTATCGTTGATGCATAACAGGCTAAGCGTTCGGAAAGGGTAAGGCTATGCATTCTTTGAAGAAAAGTCTATAGGATGGCTCTTTGCAATCTCATTCCCGTTTTGCTTTGCTTTTGTTTCAAACATGATCTGCCGTTTTTTCCAGCGCTGAATACCGTCTACTGGCTATGCATATAATCCCCTTTCAATATCAAATTGTACGTTTTGCGATCCAGATCGTAGTACAATTTAATTGGATTGAATTACAATTCACACATCACAGTAGAGATGCTCGCTATTTTTAACATCGTGTACAAGACAGGTGAGAGTCAGACAGATAAAGTTGGTAAAACTGAAACTGATGCCGCAATCGCACAGTTCCCAGTACAACAATGACACTTATAACTTCGGAGTTATTGATGCCACAGTCTGAAATGAGCAAAACCGACCGTTTAATTATCGAACTGGGTAAGCAGATCGTACACGGTAAATATATTCCCGGCTCCGCACTACCTGCGGAAACCGACCTTTGTGAAGAATTTAATACCTCGCGCAATATTATTCGTGAGGTGCTGCGTGCGTTGGCGGCGAAGCGTTTAGTGGAAGTTCAGCGTTACCGGGGGGCATTTGTCACTTTCCGCAATCAGTGGAGCTATCTCGACAGTGATGTTTTGCAGTGGATTCTTGAGTATGACTATGACCCTCGGTTAATCGCCTCAATGAATGAGGTGCGCCATTTAGTTGAGCCGAGCATGGCTCGTTGGGCGGCAGAGCGCGCAACCCCAACAGAACTGGTGCAGATTGAACGTGCGCTGAATGACATGGTCATTCACAGTCAGGATCGCGAGGCGTTTAATCAGGCGGATATTCGTTTTCACCAAGCTATTCTGGTCGCAACCCATAATCCGATATTGCAGCAACTCGGGGTTGCGATTAGTTCGTTACAACATGCGGTGTTTGAACGTACTTATATGCCAGATGAAGACAATATGCCGCGTACACTGCGGGAGCATAAAGACTTATATGATGCAGTTCGCCATCAAGATATCTCTGCTGCAGAGAAGGCCGCTCTGGCGATGATTGCCAGTTCCACCCAGCGTTTAAAGGAGTCTATATGATCGAGCAATTTATCGGCGTTGATTGGGGTTCAACTAATCTGAGAGCATGGCTATTTGACGGCGATCTTTGCGTTGATTCGCTGCGTTCAGAGCAAGGGGTAACCCGCTTTAACGGACAGCAGCCGGAAGCTATTTTTCATCAACTGTTTGATAACTGGCTGGCTCAGTACCCTGACGGAATCCCTGTGGTTATGGCAGGTATGATCGGCAGCAACGCCGGGTGGATCCCTACCCCGTATCAAATGTGTCCTGCTAATGTAAGCCAGATCTCCCGCCATCTCATGCCGGTGACTCAGTTGGCCCCAATGCGTGCCTTGATTGTGCCAGGAATTGCCATTAATCATGATGGTAACTGCAACGTCATGCGGGGTGAAGAGACCCAGTTAGTGGGTGCTCATGCACAAAAGCCAGCGGCTTATTACGTGATGCCCGGCACCCATTGCAAGTGGGTACAAATGGATGGTGATACGGTGGCGGATTTCCGCACGGTCATGACTGGCGAATTGCATCATTTATTGATTAATCATTCTTTGGTGGGCGCAGGTATTGGTGTGCAGCGGGAGTCGCAGCAGGCATTTAGGCAGGGAATGGAAGTCGGTTTTAATGAAACCCATATTATTCGTCGTCTGTTTGAAACTCGGGCGTCTCATGTTCTTGGTCAGTTAGATCCTTCAGTGGTTCAGGAGTGGCTGTCTGGGCTGCTTATTGGTAATGAAGTGGCGCAAATGCAGCAGCAATATGCAGGTGTGAATCAGCGTGGCGTGACAATTATCGGTAACCAGAGCTTGACGGCTCGCTATCGTGAGGCGTTGACTTTAGCTGGTATACCACATCAGGCCATTGATGGAGATGATGCCTTTAAATCCGGTATAAGGAGTCTGGTTTATGATCTGGAAAACTAATTTTCCGCTAATTGCTATTTTGCGTGGTATCAAGCCTCAGGAGGTGGAATCTCACGTTTCTGCCCTGATTGAGACAGGTTTTGACGCCATTGAAATTCCACTGAATTCCCCGCAGTGGGAACTCAGTATTCCCAAGATGGTAGAACAATTTGGCTCTAAGGCGCTGATTGGTGCTGGTACGGTATTAACGGTTGCCAACGTGGAGCATTTAGCCTCAATGGGGTGCCGAATGATCGTAACGCCGAATACCAATCCGGCCGTTATTCGACGCTCTGTGGAGTTTGGGATGACGGTATGTGCGGGCTGTGCTACGGCAACCGAAGCCTTTACCGCGCTGGAGGCGGGTGCTCAAACGCTAAAAATATTCCCTTCCTCATCCTTTGGCCCTGATTACATAAAAGCGCTTAAAGCGGTTTTACCGCCAGAAATTCCAGTATTTGCCGTGGGTGGCGTGACGCCAGAAAACCTCCACCAGTATATGCGGGCGGGCTGTGTTGGTGCCGGGCTGGGAAGCGACCTGTATCGTGCAGGTCAGCCACCGGAACAGACGCGTCAACAAGCGCAACGTTTTGTTAAAGCCTATAAGGAAGTGCAGTTATGAAAATTACTAAGCTCACCACTTACCGTTTAGCTCCACGCTGGATGTTTCTTAAAGTAGAAACCGATGAAGGTGTAACTGGCTGGGGAGAACCGGTGATAGAAGGCCGTGCTCGCAGCGTTGAAGCAGCAGTACATGAATTGTCCGAGATGATCATTGGTCAAGATCCGGCCCGTATTAACGATATCTGGCAAACTCTGTATCGCGGTGGGTTTTATCGAGGTGGTCCTATTCTGATGAGTGCTATTTCCGGCATCGATCAGGCTCTGTGGGATATCAAAGGCAAAGTATTAGGGGTTCCGGTTTACCAACTGTTGGGTGGACTGGTGCGCGATAAAATTAAAGCCTATAGCTGGGTAGGGGGCGATCGCCCATCTGATGTAATTTCTGGCATTAAGACACTGAAAAATATTGGTTTCGATACTTTCAAGCTTAATGGCTGTGAAGAGATGGGGATCATCGACAACTCACGTAAAGTGGATGAAGCCGTAGCCGTAGTGGCAGAAATTCGTGAAGCATTTGGCAATAGCATCGAGTTTGGTCTGGATTTCCACGGACGTGTTGATGCACCAATGGCAAAAATTCTGATTAAAGAGCTGGAACCTTATCGTCCACTGTTTATTGAGGAACCCGTGTTGGCGGAGCAGGCGGAATATTATGTTCGTCTGGCAGCGCAGACCCATATCCCTATTGCAGCCGGTGAACGTATGTTCTCCCGTTTTGAGTTTAAACGCGTGTTGGCGGATGGCGGTTTGGGCATCGTTCAACCCGATCTTTCCCATGCGGGTGGTATAACCGAGTGCTATAAGATTGCAGCGATGGCAGAGTCTTATGATGTCGCGTTTGCACCGCATTGCCCACTGGGGCCGATTGCGCTGGCTTCTTGTCTGCATATTGATTTTGTGGCGCGTAATGCGGTACTTCAGGAGCAGAGCATGGGTATTCACTATAATCAGGGCGCGGAGCTACTGGATTATGTGTTGAATAAAGAAGACTTCGCTATGGACGATGGATATTTCTATCCACCAACTAAACCAGGGTTAGGGGTAGAAGTGAATGAAGAGTTAGTGATTGAACGCAGCAAGCACGCACCCGACTGGCGTAACCCGATTTGGCGTTATCCCGATGGCGCTGTTGCCGAGTGGTAATAATGACATGGTGAAAGCATAGCGTTTATTTAAAACGCCATTAATCAGTCAATTAAATTATTAAAGTAATAAACCGGCGTAAATGCTCGTCTAGGGTTCCCTTACGCCTAAACTTGATCTAATGAGTTTTATTACATTGATAAATATGACTATATTTTGGTTTGTATTATTTTCCGGAAGTATAAAAACAATTAAACAGGATACTCTACAATGGATAAAACAATCGATTCGGCAGAGGTAATAAAGCCTACCAAGCGTCGCTATATTACCTTATTGATGATTTTTATTACGGTGGTGATTTGCTATGTCGACAGGGCAAATCTGGCCGTGGCATCCGCTAAAATTCAACAGGAGTTTGGCATTACGAAAACGGAAATGGGGTATATTTTTTCCGCCTTCGCTTGGACTTATACCGCCTGTCAAATCCCGGGAGGTTGGTTTTTAGATCGGGTTGGTTCCAAACTTACCTACTTTATCGCCATCATGGGCTGGTCAGTCGCCACGCTATGTCAGGGCTTTGCCGGCAGCTTAGCTTCTCTGATTGGTTTGCGTGCAGTGACCGGTTTGTTTGAAGCGCCAGCTTTCCCGGTTAATAACCGGGTTGTCACCAGTTGGTTCCCTGAGCAGGAACGTGCGGGTGCGGTTGGTTTTTATACTTCAGGGCAGTTTGTTGGTCTGGCATTTTTAACGCCAATGCTGATTTGGGTTCAGGAAATCCTGAGCTGGCATTGGGTGTTCTTTATGACCGGTGCTATCGGTATTGTCTGGGCGCTGATTTGGCATTTTAATTATCAAAACCCGAGAAAAAGCAAAAAGATAAATCGTGCTGAGCTTGAGTATATCGAGCAAGGTGGCGGTATGGTTGATGGTGATGCGCTTATTGAGAAAAAAGAGAAAGTGCCATTTACCCGTGCGGATTGGAAACTCATTTTCCATCGTAAGCTGGTTGGGGTTTATTTAGGCCAGTTTGCTATTGCTTCTATGCTATGGTTCTTCCTGACTTGGTTCCCTAACTATTTGACACAGGAAAAAGGAATTGCCGCGTTAACCGCTGGTTTTATGACGACAGTGCCTTTTCTAGCGGCTTTTTTAGGGGTTCTGCTTTCTGGCCAACTGGCCGATAAGTTAACCCGCAGTGGTAAGTCCATTGGTTTTGCCCGTAAAACGCCGATTATCTGTGGCTTGTTGCTTTCTTCTTGCATTATGGGAGCCAACTACACTAACGATCCGATTTGGATCATGGTGCTGATGGCGGTAGCGTTTTTTGGTAATGGCTTTGCCTCGATTACTTGGTCGCTGGTCTCTTCACTGGCCCCGGTTCGTCTGATTGGTTTAACCGGTGGCGTATTTAATTTTATCGGTGGTTTGGGTGGCATCACGGTGCCGTTAGTGGTGGGTTATCTGGCTCAAAATTACGGTTTTGCTCCTTCTCTTATTTATATCTCTGTTGTGGCGGTGATTGGAGCGCTGTCGTATATTTTGTTAGTTGGGGAAGTGAAGCGGATAGCCTAGCTTGCCAAGGGCTATGACCGATCGGCCATAGCCCTTGAGTTTTGTGTAAATTATTTTTATTAGCCATTGTGTATATTCCGGTCGTAAAGGGGATGTGCTCATATCACCTTCGTGCTCGGCCGAAAGAGCATTTGTATCTAGTATCGACGCGTGTTTTATATCATATCTCCTTGCCGTAACCCCGATTCCCGCCTATATCTATTTAACATCATTATGTTATTCATTTTCTTAACGAGTGAGGAAATAGCCATAGCGGTGGAATTTTTTATAACCTTTCAGTGACAGTTGAAAATTTATCTTGCAACATAAAGATTCGTACAGGCGACAAGGTAGGAGCACATCGATGCGTGAAACAGAAAAACAAATTACCTATACGCCCTGCAACCACCAGTTAACTAACGTTAACGTATGGACACCGGACAGTCAGTGGTTGGTTTATGATGTCCGGCCCAATGGTTCGTCGTTTACCGGCGAGACTATCGAACGGGTGAATATTGATAGCTGCGAAGTTGAAATTGTTTATCAGGCGGAACCGCAAAGCTATGTTGGCGTGGTCACCGCTAGCCCGGTTGAACCAGTACGCTATGTCTTTATCCACAGCCCGGAAAAACCGGATGAACAGTGGCACTATGACTTTCATCACCGTCGCGGTGTGATTGTGAGTGAACCAGATAGAAAACACGCCGTTACGCTAGATGCATTCGATATTACTCCCCCGTTTACCCGCGGTGCATTACGCGGCGGTTCCCATGTCCATGTTTTTAGCCCGGACGGAAGTCGGCTGAGTTTTACCTATAATGATCATGTCATGCATGAGAAAGGTTCACAGTTCGATCAGCGTAATATTGGTGTCGCGGTGCCATTACATGCGGTTCAGGTGGACAAGCAACATGTTCGAGAATATGACGGCAGCCATTTCTGTGTTCTGGTGAGTTCAACGGTATTGGTTCCGGAAGCTGGCAGTGATGAAATCAGCCGGGCTTATGAAGAGGGATGGGTGGGTAATGAAGGCTATATTACCGCACAGGGAGCGACCCAGCGTTGGGCGCTGGCATTTATTGGCGATACTCGAGCAGAAGATGGCAGTAAGCTTTCGGAAGTTTTTATTGTTGATCTACCTGAATATTTGGATGATTACGCCAAGCCCGGTGAGTACCCACTCACTGGAACAGCGGAGCAGATGCCGGCACCACCGGCTGGCGTGAGCCAGCGCCGTTTGACAGATACCGGCGATCGTCGTTTTCCAGGGGTAGTCTCTTCACCACGTCACTGGATTCGTGGTTCACCAGACGGCAGTAAAATTGCATTCCTGATGAAAGATGATTTTGATGTGGTTCAGGTTTGGCTGGTTTCTCCACTGGGTGGTGAATTAAAGCAAGTGACTGACGGAGGCTATGGTGTGGATTCTGCATTTAGCTGGAGCCCTGATGGTCGCAGTTTAGCTTTCGTAATGGACAGTAGTATTGTGTTGTGTGATGTTAACAGTGGGGTAGTCAAACGATTAACCGAGAAGAGTGTAAACCACCTTTGTGCGGATGCGGTGGTGTTTTCACCAAATGGGCAATATATTGCTTACATGCGAAAAGTAGACGGTTTCTCTCAATTGTTTATTACCGCCACTGAACTGGATTAACACAAAATTAGTGTGTGAGCAGTTCGTGGGATATACTATGAAGAGCGCTTATCTCTCACTGACGGGGTGGTTCACCACGGTTTTAGTCAGAAATAAGTGGTGTTTAAACATTTTAACTGTTGTTGGAGAATATAATGGGAATGTTATTCAATTTTGTTAAGGAAGCAGGCGAAAAGCTTTGGGATAGTGTCTCTAGCAAACCAGAAGATAAAGCAGCAAAACTGAAGGCGCACTTAGATAAAATGGGTCTGCCAGGTTCAGATAAAGTTGATATTAAAGTAGAAAACGACACCGTTATCGTTGGTGGCGAAGCTGCAGATCAGGAATTGAAAGAGAAGCTGATGGTTATTCTGGGTAACGTTGCATCTATCGGTAACGTTCAGGATCAAGTTTCTGTTATTCAGCCGTCAGAAGAAGGTAACTTCTATACCGTTCAGAAAGGCGATACTCTGGGTGCGATTGCTAAGTCTCAGTATGGTGATTCCAACAAATACCAGAAGATTTTTGAAGCTAACAAACCAATGTTAAGTCATCCGGATAAAATCTATCCAGGACAAGTTCTGCGTATTCCAAAATTATAATCAGTTATTAATTAATTGATTTTAAAAGCCTCCGAATTTTAATGAGTTCGGAGGCTTTTTTATTTCTATTTTTCTGCCCTGCGCATTTTTATATTTATTATTGCAATTAATTCTTATTTGTTTTTGGTACGAAATAGAATAAATAGGCTCCATTTTAGATTCATATTTCATTTTCCTTTGCTTTATTGAGCATTCATAACAGCTATTTGAGAAGGTTATATTATTTTTCATTGGGTTACCAAAATGGTACCTGTGTGTTATTTAAGCCATATCAATAAGTTACATATTATTACACTTTGCATCAGGTTAATTACAGCTCCGTTGATTCCTGCCGTTTTAATCGAATATATAATCAATGAACACAGGAATTAATTTTCCACTGTATCCAGGGATGATAGCAATATTGAATTCGATTGATGCCTGCCATCTCCCTCTAATATTGTTCCGGCTAATTTTGAAAGGAAATAATGTGAAAACGTTTATCGCTGTTTGTGGTCTGGCATTGTCTTTTAGTGCGCTTGCATCTCCTCATTGGGAATACAGCGGTGAAGCCGGGCCAGAGCATTGGGCTGAATTAGCACCAGAATTTGCAGCCTGCCACGCTCAAAACCAGTCGCCGGTTAACCTGACCGGTACTGTTAAATCCGATCTGAAACCTTTCCATATTACTTACGCCGCAGGCGCTGAAAATATGGTGAACAATGGTCATACATTACAGGTTAATTATGCACCGGGTAGCAAAGTTGAGGTTGATGGTATTTCATTTGAACTGAAACAGTTCCATTTCCATACCCCAAGTGAGAACCAAATTGATGGTAAAACTTTCCCAATGGAAATTCACTTTGTTCATGCCAATAGTAAGGGTGAACTGACCGTGTTGGCCGTTATGGTGAAAGAAGGCAAAGCGAATCCAACATTGGCTAAACTGTGGAAAGAGATGCCTAAGACCGGTGAAACAGTGACCTATGATCAAAAGATCAATGCTAAAGGTTTATTACCAACTAACCTGCATTACTATCGTTTTAGCGGTTCTTTGACCACGCCTCCTTGTACTGAAGGCGTCCGTTGGTTAGTGCTGAAGAATCAAATCACTGCTAGCCATGAACAAATTCAGGCGTTTACCGCGCTGATGGGCCATCCAAATAACCGCCCTATTCAGCCAATCAATGCCCGTGAAGTTCTGAAAGACTAAGTAAACTGCGTCCTGCCGGCGTTAATAATGTTTGATTAACGCTGGCTGGATTATTTCGTTTTCCCCCGCCAACTCGCTCATAACATTATCTATTTTCAATTCAGTTGATGATCTCTTTTATTATCGGATCCAGACGTCTGGTGGAATGATATGGCTACATTCCTAGCATATCTGGTCGATGAGGCAGGATGAGGAAGACGCTAATGAATCCAGCCAGTGAAATGATGCGAAAGAAGAACAATGGTTTCACTGATAGCCAGCGTTGTGTCGCTAATGCAGAACCGATTGCCCGTATTACTTCTTATCGCCAGCTTTTTCCCTTGGGGGAGGCGTATAGCCGGAACCTTTCATCAGCCCCTTATTTTGCTTTTCTTTATCTGAATCTGAAATAGTTTTTCGTGGGGAAGATCGACCTTCGGTATCGCTGGCACGATAGAGGTCATAAGGTAGCAAGACGGTATCTAACATCGCAGAGAAGGGCAAATCGATAATCAGCAGGCTACGCATCAGCCACCCATGATTGTCGTCACCGATCATATCAATATCATTAGCCGTGCCGGGATAATACCTTTCATAAGGTGCCACGTGAGCCATCAGGCTGGAGCAACCAGAAAGTGCAAACATTGTTGTACTGACACAAATAGGCAGTAAAAAACGTTTAACCGTAGTCATGATTGTTTGCTATCCACAAAACGCATAATACGCTCTGACAGTTAATAATATTGAGTTGAAGAGCAACGTTATAGCACTCAACTCCCTAAATTTGAACAGGGAACTCCAGATAATCGCGTGTCGATATAAAATTTAGCTTAGAAATAGATTTTTGCCGTTGAAAAATGAATTTATGCCTCCATTTTATTAAGTGCGATCGATAAAGCAATGCCAATAGGGTTGCTGATCGCAGAAAGTTCATCTGTCCTGTAAGGAAGGTGATGTTGTTTAACCTCGCTGATTTATTTAGGAGGCGTTTTATATGCGTAATTTTGATCTTTCCCCACTGTATCGTTCAGCCATTGGTTTTGACCGGATGCTGAATACCCTTGAGTCAGGCCAGAGTCAGAGCAATGGCGGCTACCCTCCCTATAACGTTGAGCTGGTTGATGAACACCACTACCGTATTGCTATCGCGGTTGCCGGGTTTGCTGAAACTGAACTGGAGATTACCTCTCAGCCAAATCTGTTAGTGGTACGTGGTGCCAAACAGAGTCAGGAATCGGCAAAAACCTACCTTTATCAAGGTATTGCCGAGCGTAATTTTGAACGCAAATTCCAACTGGCTGAACATATTCAGGTTGAAGGCGCTCATTTAGAAAACGGTTTGCTGTATATCGAGTTGGCTCGGGTTATTCCTGAGGCATCAAAGCCACGCCGTATCGAAATCAAGTAATAAAATGTCGAGGCGCTAAGCGCTAGAACAGTTAGTTGCCTGCCGTAATGGGGGCGGACCTCGCTCGCTTCAAAGAAGGAGTTATATTATGCGTAATTATGATTTATCACCGTTATTTCGTCAGTGGATCGGATTCGACAAACTGGCCAGTAGCATGCAGGGGAATACGGATTCTGGTTTCCCTCCTTACAATATCGAAAAAAGTGACGATAACCACTATCGCATCACATTAGCCTTAGCCGGGTTTAAACAGGAAAATCTGGAAATCGAATCAGAAGGCCAGCGCCTGACGGTAAAAGGCAATCCAACCCAACTAGAAAAAGAGGTGCAGTATTTGCACCAGGGCTTGTCCTGTAAGGCGTTTGAGCTGAGTTTTACGCTTGCTGACCATATGGTGGTCACCGAAGCCAAATTCGAGCTGGGACTGCTGCATATTGATATTGAACGCAGAGTGCCGGAGGCGCTGCAGGTGCAGCGGATTACGATTGGTAAGCAAGGTGTGATTGAGCATCAGTAGTCAGTAATGGTTGTGGATAGTGGATGAGCAAGTTTCGTCCACTGTGAATAAGAGCAAAGGGCAGCACTTTAATGGGTGTTGCCCTTGACCTTTTTGAGTACTGGAATTCAGCTGACGGCTGAGGGGGCCAGCACGAGCAGCATGGACGCTGCTAGAGGCACAGTGACGCCGGGAGCGGCTCTGTGCCGGTGCGTTAAGGTCGAATGAAGGCGGAAGGTAGTCGCCGTAGGCGACCTGGATTCGTGTGCGAAGGTGCGGGATTGTTAAGGGCGCGCGCGACCCCCCTTAACTCGGCCACAGGCAATGAAATTAATTTAAACACAGGGCTATTAGTGGACGAAATTTACACAAATCTTGATTGGTTTTTTCCAATACAATTCTCTCTATGTGCTTTCTCAATTTCTTCCGCCAAAACAATAATTCCCTTTTCTATTAACTCTGGCTCCGGTACATAGTTCATCCGCATACATTGTTGGGTGTGAGGCCACGCCTGTTCCAGTCCGGGGAAGAAATAATGCCCTGGCACCATCAGTACGCCACGGGCTTTCAGGCGTAGATACAGGGTTTGGCTGCTGATGGGTAAATCTTTGAACCACAACCACAGGAAGATGGCACCTTCAGGCTTGTGGATCAGACAGCGTTCTGCCGGAATGTAGCGGCGAATAATCGCCAGTGTTTGTGCCACGCGCTGTTGATAGAAGGGGCGGATCACCTGCTCTGACAGACGAAGTAAATCGCCGCGCTCAATCATCTCTAAAGCCAGTGCCGGGCCAATACTGCCGGGAGCCAGACTGATGATGCCATTCATATTGCTTATCGCCTGAATCGTCTCTTCATTGGCGATGACAATTCCACAGCGAGTACCCGGTAAACCTAATTTAGACAGACTCATGCACAAAATGGTATTGAAATTCCATAGTGGTGTGGCCTGACTAAAGATAATACCGGGGAAGGGAACACCGTAGGCGTTATCGATAATCAGCGGGATCCCTTTCTGGTGGGCAATGGCATCCAGACGCATTACCTCTTCATCGGTCAATACGTTGCCCGTTGGGTTGGTTGGACGGGAGACACAGATCGCGCCAATATCATCGCCAATATTTAGGTGGTCAAAGTCGATGTGATATTTAAACATGCCTTCAGGCAACAGCTCGATGGTTGGTTTATAAGAGATCAAAAGATCTTCTTCCAGACCGACATCAGCGTAGCCGATATATTCTGGTGCCAGTGGAAACAGAATTTTCTTCACCTGACCATTCGGCTGATGACCGGCGAACAGATTAAACAGATAGAAAAATGCACTTTGGCTGCCGTTGGTTAGGGCGATATTTTTCGCTTCAATCGGCCAGCCTAGCTCTTTGCTCAACATCTCTGCCAGCGCCGTCAGAAAGGTATTTTTCCCCTGAGGGCCATCATAGTTACAGATTGATTCGGTGAGCTTGCCTTCTGCCAGCAGATCGGTACAAAGCTGAGTAAAGTAGTCTTGCATCTCCGGGATTTTTGCAGGATTACCGCCTCCCAGCATAATGGCGCCAGGAGTGCGTAAACCCTCATTCAAATCACTCATTAACTGGGTGATGCCGGAGAAACGAGTAAATTTTTTACCAAAAGATGAAAATACCATGTTAACTCATTGATGTTATAGGCTGAGGAGGATAACTATTCACCATACCGACAGACCTCAGCGGGTGCAACGGGTGAATATACGGTCAGTTTTTATCTGAAGCTCTGTGATTTTCATCATATCTGGTTAAATGTGTTGTTTTTTGAGCTTTCAAATAAGGCATTCGATAGGTTTATCTCACCAATTACGAGGGATTGTGCTGGTAAATAAAATGCATTTTTACCGTGGCTACATCAAAAATATGTGTGATTTGATACAGACACGGTAAAAGAAGGACTCATTTTTGTATTAGCGGATAACCTGAGGGTTAACGCAGTTGCCTTCAATACTGTCCGTCATGGCGGCAATCAAGTTATCAACGGCGCTAGCGGCCATGGCGTAGCGTGCCTCAAAGGTCGCAGAACCAATATGCGGTATGGCAACCACATTAGGCATCGACAACAGCGGGGAGTCTGCTGGCAATGGCTCTTTTTCAAATACGTCCAGGCCAGCACCTGCAATGGTGCCTTGCTGTAGTGCTTCGATTAATGCCGCTTCATCCACTACCGGACCGCGCCCGGCATTAATAAAGAAAGCTGATGGTTTCATTAGTGCTAATCGTCCTGCATTAATCAGATGGCGAGTTTGTGGATTTAACGGCAAAATCAGGCAGACATAATCGGCGACGGACAGCAGTTTATCCAATTCCATATGAATAGCATTGAAGCGGTTTTCTGCCTCTGGATTACGGTTGCGAGTGTTATAGACAATTTTCATATCGAAACCAAAATGTGCCCGTTGGGCCAGTGCGGTACCAATACGGCCCATCCCAATGATCCCCATAGTTTTATGGTGAACATCGGTGCCAAACCAACTTTCGCCAACGTTTCCCTTCCACTCACCGGCTTTTACCCGTTCAGCCACGTTAACAATGCGGCGACCACAGGCCAGCACCAACGCCATAATGGTATCTGCCACCGTATCCGTCAGGGCTCCCGGCGTATGCATCAAAGGAATTTTTCTTTCGGTCAGGGCATCAACATCAAAGTTGTCATAACCGGCTGAAATGGTGGAAACGGCTCTGAGTATCGGAGCTTGCTCTAAAAGCTTACGGTCAATATTTTCACTGGCACCGATAATGCCTTCGGCTTGACCAAGGGCGTTAATAAAGTTGGCACGATTTTCATGGGTAATGGAATCAAAAGCGGTAACGGAAAAGCGTTGTTCAAGTTTGGCCTGTAAATCTGCGGGCAGTTTCTTATAGGAGACGATAGATGGCTTCATGTCCTGTCCTCTGCGATAGAATAGATTGTCAGAGACAAAACATTACCATAACTGATGAATAACCATGACCGGTTTTTGGTTTATTTACTGGGTGATTGGTCTGCCTTTATTTTGAACTGTTTTCGGTAGGATGAAGGGGAAATATTCAATGCTTTGGTAAAGTGCTGACGCAGTGACGCCACTGTATTAAAACCGGATTCTGTTGCAATCTTCTCCATCGAATGATGACCGGATTCCAGCATGCGCTGTGCCTTGGCAATGCGTTGATTCAACAGCCATTGCATGACTGTCGTGCCGGTGGTTTGTCGCACATGTCGGGTAAAGGTACGGCGGCTTAATGCCCCTTTTTGCGCCAGTGAATCGATAGAGTGCGGTAGTTCAGGATGTTGAGCTGCCCAGTTAAGCACTTGGGATATACGGTCATCCTGTCGTGATACCGGCAGTGGAATTTCAATAAATTGTGCCTGCCCTCCCTGACGATGAGGTGCAACAACCATTTGACGGGCAACCTGATTGGCGATTTCTGCCCCGCAAATTTGCCGTAGCATATGTAAGCAGCAATCAATCGCTGCGGCCATACCGGCGGAGGTCAGAATATTCCCTTCATCAATATAGAGTTCCGCTGCGCGCAGTTCTACTTCCGGATAACGCAGGCTAAAAGCATTGGCCCATTTCCAGTGGGTAGTTGCGGCCTTACCATTTAATAGCCCGGCTTTAGCCAGTACAAAAGCTCCCAGACATAAGCCGACAATTTTTACACCCTGTCGGTTAGCCTGTTTCAGCACATCAATAAACTCTTCGGGAGGGGCAATATCAATGCGGTGCCAGGATGGTACCATGATGATATCTGCCTGCTGGAAGCCTTCAATACCGTATTGGGTGGTGATGCTAAATCCCATAGCGCTTTCTATCTGGTTTTCTTCCAGAGCACAGGTAATTACCCGAAAACGGGGAGAACCATTCTGATTCAGCACATTACTGAATACCGTATGGGGAATAGAGAGATGAAACGGGTTAATGCCCTGATAAGCGGCAACGGCAATGGTGATCGGGTTGGTCAGCGGTTCCATGCATATTCCCTAGGCTTCAGGCAAAGATAATTGGCCTGATTCTATCGATATCTGTCATTCAGGTCACTATCTGATAAATGCGGAATGCCGAAAAATAACCGAAGTGTTAACTGAATTATCAGCAATAAAAAACCGGCGCAATTTATAGCGCCGGTTTCCTACAACACACTTAAACATTCATCACAAAGGACTTAGCGTAATCGTCACACGACGGTTCTGAGCTTTGCCTTCTTCTGTACTGTTAGAAGCGATAGGTTGGTCTGGACCCACACCCTGAGTGTGAATGCGGTTAGCGGCCACGCCCTGAGTAATTAACGCGCTGGCTACGCTGTCAGCGCGTTGCTGAGACAGGTTCATGTTTAACTGACGCGAACCCGTGCTGTCAGTATGACCTAGAATGTTTACAGCCGTTTTGTTGTACTCTTTTAATACCATCGCAACACCGGTCAGGGTGTTAGCACCCGCAGGCTTCAGCGTACTGCTGCTGGTATCAAAAGTAACATTGTTTGGCATATTCAGAATAATCTGATCGCCCGATCGGGTAACGCTCACGCCAGTACCTGCCATTTTTTCACGCAGTTTAGCTTCTTGAACGTCCATATAGTAACCCACGCTACCACCAAGAGCCGCACCGGCAGCAGCACCAATCAGGACACCTTTACCACGGTCTTTCTTGGACGATGACAGTGCACCTACACCCGCGCCAACAACAGCACCAATACCTGCACCAATGCCAGAATCGCCAACTTGTGATTCACCGGTATAAGGGTTAGTGGTACAACCCGAAACGGCTAATGTTCCGCTAAGTGCAATAACCGTGGCAATCATAAATTTTTTCATACATATACCTTAAACAGAATTACTGACCTGAGCTATTGCCCAGAATGGCCCCGGAAGCAGCACCAACCGCAGCGCCTGCGGCAGCACCAATCAGGGCTCCCTTAGAATTATCTTTGTGCGAGGAAGATAACGCACCGATGCCAGCTCCGACAACGGCCCCAACGCCAGCACCAACACCTACGTTTGCTGCTTGGTTGTTATTGGGATTACTTCCACCATATGGATTTGCACAACCTGCCAATGACAGCATAGATGTAACCACGACAACTGCTGTAATAAATTTTTTCATGATTTGTACCTCGTTGAATCAACATCCTGATACAGGAGATTAAAGCCTAATTTTTGTGGAAAGGAAGCTTCTTTACGCAAATTTTTCAATTGCAGGACACTTCTTTAACAACCGTAAAAGGCCGTTATACGGCATCATGGCGTCATCTTTATCACTGGCATCAGGATTGTACCTTTATGATTATAGCAGGCTGATAATAGGTGAAAGGGTAATTAAGTGCGGTCGCTAGGACGCGTAATAACGCTTGCGGTGGTAGCGTTGACCTCGGGTGAGATTAAAGGGTGTTATCAGGTAGTGATTAGCGGGGCTTGCCATTGCATGATTAAGGTTATCTGTTCTGTTTCTGGATGGGGTTGTTCACTGACAATATGAAAACCCATCGCCAGATAAAATTGAAGTGCGTGGGTGTTTTCCCGATAGACCTCAAGTAGCAGCCTAGGATAATGAATTTTAACTTGCTCAATCAGCGCCTTGCCAATTCCTTTTCTCTGTTGGTTAACATCAACAAATAGTGCCCCGATAAACTGCTGCTCCATCACACTGATAAAACCGATGATTTTATCGTTTTCACAACAGACCCAAGTGGTGGCATCAGGAAGATAGACATCGCGAACTAATGGTTCACTTTCTTGCCAATATGATTGCTCAATAAAGGGGTGCGCATGGATTGTGGTGGTTAGCCACAAGGCCATTAGCATATCCAGATCCTGTGCCTGATAGCGACGAATCACGACGGGTTATCCGGATGGCAGAAGCACTCAATCATATGATCGTTAACCAGCCCCATGGATTGCATAAAGGCATAGCAAGTCGTGGTGCCGAAAAATTTAAAACCACGTTTTTTCAGCGCCTTTGCCATGGCATCAGAAATTGGGGTGGACGCGAGAAATTCCGCAGGTTTTTTCATCGAAAGATGATTGAGGATCGGCTGATTTCCCACAAATGACCAGATAAAGGTAGCGAAATCTTCTCCAGCAGCCTGCATCGCCAGATAAGCTTTAGCATTATGCACGATGGCTTCTAGCTTGCCACGATGGCGAATTAGTCCTGCATTTTCCATCAGTTTATCGATGTCTTTTTCCGTCATGGCGGCGATCTTTACCGGATCAAAGTGGTGGAAACATTGACGATACGTTTCACGTTTTTTCAATACGGTAATCCATGAAAGTCCGGCTTGTTGTCCTTCCAGACAAATTTTCTCGAACAATTTTTGATTGTCGTGAACGGGTTTACCCCACTCGTTATCATGATACTCAATGTAAAGCGGATCCTGATTAACCCAACTACAACGTTGCATATATTTCTCCTGATTTTTGACAAAATCCTGTGTCTGGTATGGATTAGAGCTGCACATCTGGTCGTCTATAGGTATACTTATCAGCTACATTAATTAAATCTACTCTATCGCGCGCGGATCCAACATGCAGAAGTTCGATAATAAAACCTTTCAGGGATTAATCCTAACATTACAGGATTATTGGTCGCGTCAGGGCTGCACCATTGTCCAACCATTGGATATGGAAGTCGGTGCTGGTACGTCGCATCCAATAACCTGCCTGCGGGCTTTAGGGCCTGAGCCAATAGCCGCTGCTTATGTGCAGCCTTCCCGTCGTCCGACGGATGGTCGCTATGGTGAAAACCCTAACCGCTTACAGCACTACTACCAGTTTCAGGTCATTATCAAACCCTCTCCGGATAATATTCAGGAGCTGTATCTTGGCTCACTGAAAGAGCTGGGCTTGGATCCGACTGTGCACGATATCCGTTTTGTTGAAGATAACTGGGAAAACCCAACGCTGGGTGCCTGGGGTCTTGGCTGGGAAATTTGGTTAAACGGGATGGAAGTGACTCAGTTTACCTATTTCCAACAGGTAGGTGGTCTGGAGTGTAAGCCAGTAACAGGCGAAATTACTTACGGGCTTGAGCGTCTGGCCATGTATATTCAGGGCGTGGACAGCGTTTACGATTTAGTCTGGAGTGACGGTCCTTTCGGTAAGACGACTTATGGTGATATCTATCATCAAAACGAAGTGGAGCAGTCTACCTATAACTTTGAATATGCCGATACTGACTTCCTGTTCAGCTGCTTTGAGCAGTATGAAAAAGAAGCACAGAAGTTACTGGCACTAGAAACGCCGCTGCCGTTACCGGCTTACGAGCGTATTCTAAAAGCGGCCCATAGCTTTAACCTGCTGGATGCCCGCAAAGCGATCTCCGTGACCGAGCGCCAACGCTATATTCTGCGTATTCGTACGCTGACCAAAGCGGTTGCTGAGGCTTATTATGCTTCTCGCGAGGCATTAGGTTTCCCTATGTGTGATAAGAAAAAGGTTTAAGAGAACGCCATGACTCAACAAACTTTCCTTGTGGAAATCGGCACGGAAGAGTTGCCACCAAAGGCGCTTCGCTCTCTTGCTGAATCTTTTGCTGCAAATTTTAAAGCGGAACTGGACAACGCTAATTTGTCCTACAGTGCGGTTGAGTGGTTCGCTGCTCCGCGTCGTCTGGCGCTGAAAGTCACTGAATTGCAAGGCTCACAGCCCGATCGTGAAGTTGAAAAGCGCGGTCCGGCAATTGCTCAGGCGTTTGATGCTGAAGGTAAACCAAGCAAAGCCGCAGACGGTTGGGCGCGTGGTTGCGGTATCACCGTTGAGCAGGCTGAACGTCTGGCGACGGACAAAGGCGAATGGCTGATGTATCGCGCTCAGGTTAAAGGCCAACCGGTGCAGGCGCTGTTGTCGGATCTGGTCGCTCAGTCATTGGCTAAATTGCCAATCCCTAAGCCAATGCGCTGGGGTGATAAAGAGACTCAGTTTATCCGCCCGGTTCACACCGTAACGATGCTGTACGGCAGCGAACTGATTGACGGAACGATTTTGGGCATTCAATCCGATCGCATTATTCGCGGCCACCGCTTTATGGGCGAACCTGAGTTCACCATCGGTAGCGCCGATCAGTATCCGAAAATTCTGATCGAACGCGGCAAAGTAATCGCCGATTATGATACCCGTAAGCTGCTGATTAAGCGTGATGCGGAAGCCGCTGCTAATAAATTAGGTGGTGTTGCTGATATCAGTGAAAGCCTGCTGGAAGAGGTGACCTCGCTGGTGGAATGGCCGGTAGTGTTAACCGCTAAATTTGAAGAGAAGTTCTTGGCCGTTCCGTCTGAAGCCTTAGTGCACACCATGAAGGGCGACCAAAAGTACTTCCCTGTGTACGACCCTCAGGGTCGATTAATGCCGAACTTTATCTTCGTTACCAATATTGAATCTAAAGATCCGCAACAGATTATTTCCGGTAATGAGAAAGTGGTTCGCCCACGTCTGGCGGATGCGGAGTTCTTCTTTAATACTGACCGTAAGCACCGTCTAGAAGATCGCCTGCCACGTCTGGAAACCGTTCTGTTCCAGCAACAGCTCGGTACTGTACGTGATAAATCCGATCGCATTCAGGCACTATCCGGGTGGATTGCCAGCCAGATTGGCGCTGACGTTAACAAAGCGGCCCGTGCAGGCTTACTGTCGAAATGCGACCTGATGACCAATATGGTGTTTGAATTTACCGACACGCAGGGCGTGATGGGAATGCACTATGCGCGTTTTGATGGTGAAGACGAGGAAGTCGCCGTTGCGTTGAATGAGCAGTATATGCCTCGCTTCGCCGGTGACAATCTGCCTAATTCGCTGGTGGCCTGTGCAGTCGCGATTGCCGATAAGATGGATACTTTAGCGGGTATTTTTGGTATCGGTCAAAACCCAAAAGGGGATAAAGACCCCTTTGCACTGCGTCGCGCAGCGTTGGGCGTATTGCGTATTATCGTTGAGAAGAATTTACCGTTAGATCTGGCTATGTTAACCGAAGAAGCCGTGCGTTTGTACGGGGATAAGTTAACTAACACTAACGTTACTGATGATGTAGTTGAGTTTATGCTGGGCCGCTTCCGTGCCTGGTATCTGGACGTTGGCTACAGCATTGACGTGATTCTGGCGGTATTGGCTCGTCGCCCAACTAAACCGGCCGATTTTGATGCACGGGTTAAAGCGGTGTCACATTTCCGTTCGTTGGATGCTGCGGTTTCATTGGCGGAAGCCAACAAACGGGTATCGAATATTCTGTCCAAGGCAACGGATACGCTGCATGACAGAACCAACGTGGCAATACTCAAAGAGCCGGAAGAGATTCATCTGGCAACGCATCTTGCCGTATTGCGCGATAAGCTGGAACCACTGTTTGAAGAAGGACGCTATCAGGAAGCGTTGGTCGAACTGGCGGATCTGCGTGAATATGTCGATGCTTTCTTTGATAAAGTGATGGTGATGGTTGATGATGACGCTATCCGAGTTAACCGACTGACATTACTGAGTAAATTACGCGAGCAGTTCCTGAAAGTCGCGGATATCTCTCTGTTACACAGTTAGTTTGCCCTACCGATGACCAATAGGCTGTTTCGGCTGATATTGCTGAAACAGCCTGCTGGAAAATCAAATATCCTGCCGTTGTTAAAATTTTGTAGCCACCCGACTTTTTTAAACAATATGTCTGTTCTGGCTGTATAAAACCAGTATGATGAGTTTTGTTGAAAATATGTGAAATGAAATGATTTTATATGACAAGGGGCCGCGCGTTTTTATCAAACATGCGCGATTCCTCTATCCCGAAATCAATTTGTTTATGGTGTAACAAAGGCGCTATTTAGCCTGAATTTATCTCTGTTTTTCTGAGATCCCTATTCTGTTTGGATAAGTGGACAATATTATGGACAAAATGACTCCGCTAAGACCTGTTCCTTCTCTTATCGCCATCGCGATTACGCTGCTCGTCTGGTTCGTTATTCCAGTTCCTCAGGGGGTAACACCGAATGCTTGGCATCTGCTGGCGCTGTTTGTAGGAACCATTGCCGCCATTATCGGCAAGGCGATGCCTATTGGCGCCATCTCGATAGTGGCCATTGCGCTGGTAGCGCTGACGGGTGTTACTAACCCCGGTAAGCCCGGTGCTGCGCTAAATGATGCGTTAAGTGGTTTTTCTAATCAGCTTATTTGGCTGATTGGTATTTCCATTATGGTTTCGCAAAGTTTGAATAAAACGGGTTTGGGCGCACGTATTGGTTATTACTTTATTTCTCTGTTTGGTAAAAAAACGCTCGGTATCGCCTACGCTCTGGCAATCGCTGAAACCACCTTGGCACCCGTTACGCCAAGTAATACAGCCCGGGGTGGCGGCATCATTCACCCGATTATGCGCTCTATTGCCGACAGCTTTAACTCTAAACCAGAAGCCGGTTCGACAGAGAAGATAGGTCGTTACCTTGCTCTGGTGAACTACAATATTAACCCTATTACCTCGGCGATGTTTATTACGGCAACGGCACCTAACCCGCTGATTGTCGCGCTGATTATTAAGGGAACAGACCCCAGTATTGAATTCACTTGGGGGATGTGGGCCATTGCAGCACTGATTCCGGCCATTGTTTCATTGATTGTTGTTCCGTTGGTGATTTACTGGCTATATCCACCAGAAATTAAGAGCACGCCGGATGCGCCACTGTTTGCTAAGGCAAAACTGCGGGAATTGGGCGCGGTATCGCTGTCTGAGAAGATAACCTTGGCGGTATTTGGGTTACTGTTGGTGATGTGGGCGGGGATTCCGGCATTCTTTCTGGGAGAGGGCTGGGCAGTAAATCCTACCACCGTGGCGTTTATTGGCCTTTCTATCTTGCTGATGACCGGCGTTTTGAGCTGGGAAGATCTGCTAAAAAATAAAGGTGCTTGGGATACGGTGGTATGGTTCTCCGCGCTGGTGATGATGGCGACCTTCCTTGGTAAGTTGGGCCTAATTGACTGGCTTTCGCAGACGGTAGGTGGTGCCATTGATAATCTGGGTATTGGCTGGATTGGCGGTACCATTTTGTTGACGCTGGTTTACGTCTATTCCCATTACTTCTTTGCCAGCACAACGGCCCACATTACTGCGATGTTTGCCGCTTTCTTCGCCGCCGGTTTGGCGCTTGGCGCACCTCCGGCACTGCTGGGCTTAATTCTTGCCTTTGCATCTTCATTGATGATGTCGCTGACCCATTACGGTACAGGTACAGCCCCCATTATCTTTGGCTCCGGCTATGTGACGTTAACCGAATGGTGGAAAACGGGGTTTATTCTGAGTGTGGTCAACCTGATCATATGGATAACCGTCGGTGGCGCATGGTGGAAGTGGTTAGGATATTGGTAATTATCAGCTCTTCTTAACGGAGACTGAAAGATAAAGGCCTGCAAAAATGCAGGCCTTTATGATTTTTAATCATTGATTAAAAGATAGGTTATTGCTGCGGCTTACTAAACTGTTCTTTTAACTGGCTAAGCAGCAAATCTTTTCTCTGCCAAACCTCATGCAGCCATTGCTGGAACTGGCGTTTAAACGCCTTATCATTCATATAGTCACCGCGAATACTGTCATCGACCGGCAGGGTTTCGATACGAATCACAATACGCTTCATTTGACCGCTCAGCAGATCAATAAAGGGCTTAGCTTCGTTTTCAGGGTAATAGAGGGTGACGTTGAGAATTCGGTCAAACTGCGCGCCCAGCACGTTGAGTGCCAGTGCAATACCTGCTGATTTTGGTGGCAAAAGGTTTTGATAAGGGGAGTTGAGCTGCTCTCTCTTTTGTTCGGTAAAACGCGAACCTTCCACAAAGTTAACAATGGTGGTGGGATGATTGCGAAACTTTTCACAGGAGTGGCGGGTCGTTTCAATATCTTTACCGCGCTTTTCTGGGTGTTTGATCAGATAAGCTCGTGAGTAGCGGCGCATAAACGGCATGTCCAATGCCCAACAGGCGATACCAATAAAGGGAACCCAAGCTAGCTGCTGCTTGAGAAAGTATTTATTCATTGGAATGCGGTTACGCATAACGACACAAAGGGAGACGATATCGGTCCAGCTTTTATGATTACTAATCAGCAGGTACCAGGTCTGTTTACTGAGATCTTCTGCACCCTCAATATCCCATTCAATGCGATTGGTTATTTTCAAAATCAGGGCCAGAGAAACACACCAGCACCACATCATAAAATTACAGAATGCAGATACGCCACGGCTGACTACTTTAAACGGTAGCAACAGTTTAAATACGCCAGCGATTACCATCGGTACAGAACAAAACATGGTAAAAACGAGGGTTAATATTGTCGTGATGACAAAGATAATTGGGGCAAACAGTTTTGGCATATCTATTTTTCGTTACGGGTCTACTGGCATCCAATACAACGAATACTCATCATTATTCAAATTTTGGCTAATTCTAACAGAAAGCTAAAAACTAAAATAAATTATTGCAATAAGTTAGGGGGAAACAATCGCGTAATGAAGGCTAACATATTAATAAATGGGTCAATGAACAAAATCTGCGAAGAGTTGGAAGGCTCACCCGAAAGTATTGGTGATGGTTCTATTTCAATCTTTTAGCCGGTGGGTGGAATTGACTGCGGAGATATTGCCAGAATGAATGTATTGCTTTAACCGGTTTTATAACGCGATCTTTTGATGTGCCAGATGAACTCTCTTTCATCTCCTTTTTTACTAAAATTATTCGGTTAATTATCAGAAAAGGGAACCATAGCTATTGACAGATATGAATCACTGATAAATCAAATATCCACAGTTGAAGATCGTGCTATATTGAAAGTGTAAACTTGCCTTTTATATATATCTCTTTGATTTGTTGATGTTTATTTTTTGATTTTGGATGTATATCCTATTGTTGTATAGCATGAACTAACTTTTACCCACCGAGTTATCCACAGATTTTATGGGTAAATTCATGGATTTTTTTCCTGCCTGTATCGCTAAAGTTAAATAAGCTATTCGTCTCTTGGCCTCAGCTATGGCATGCTTACCATTATTGATGAATCAAACAGCAAAGAATCATTTTATGGCTAAGATTGCAGAAAACCCACTGGTGCTTGTTGACGGCTCCTCTTACCTTTATCGCGCGTTCCACGCATTTCCACCGCTAACCAACCGTGAAGGGATCCCTACAGGGGCGATGTATGGCGTACTGAACATGTTACGCAGCCTGATAGCCCAATGTCAGCCAAGCCATATTGTGGTGGTATTTGATGCCAAGGGAAAAACCTTTCGTGATGAACTGTTTGCTGAGTATAAATCTCATCGCCCGCCTATGCCGGACGATCTGCGAGCCCAAATAGAGCCATTACATCAAATGGTGAAAGCGATGGGGATCCCGCTATTGGTTATTCCCGGTGTAGAAGCGGATGATGTTATCGGGACTTTAGCACTGAGCGCCGCAGCAAAAGGGCGTGATGTACTCATTAGCACCGGCGATAAAGATATGGCGCAGCTGGTAACGCCACAGGTTACGCTGATTAACACCATGAACAACACCATTCTTGGTCCAGAAGAGGTGTGCGAAAAATATGGCGTTCCCCCTGAGTTGATTATCGATTTCCTCGCATTGATGGGCGATTCTTCCGATAACATTCCTGGTGTTCCCGGCGTAGGAGAAAAAACGGCTCAGGCCCTACTACAAGGGCTGGGTGGATTAGATACCTTATATAGCCAACTGGATAAAATTGCTGATTTGAGTTTTCGTGGTGCGAAAACCATCGCAGCAAAGTTGGAACAGCATAAAGAGGCGGCATATCTCTCTTATAAACTGGCTACCATCAAAACCGATGTGGAGCTGGAAGTTAATGAGCAGGACTTAGCGCTACGCGAACCTGAAGTTGATGAATTACGCGAGCTGTTTGCCCGCTATGAGTTTAAGCGTTGGCTGGCTGAGCTGGAAAGTACCGGCACGCTGAAAGCCGGTAGTAAGAGCAGCGCCGTAGGTAAATCGGCTCCGGTTGCCTATCAGGCCGTCGCTGCCGCACCGGAAGTTTCTGCTACGTTATCTCAGGAAGGTTATGAAGTTATCCTTGACTGGGACAGTTTTAACCGTTGGTTAAAGCAGTTGGAGCAGGCCGAACTGTTCGCTTTTGATACTGAGACTGATGGTTTGGACTATATGAGTTCCAATCTGGTGGGGGTCTCTTTTGCTATTGAGGCAGGTAAGGCAGCCTATGTGCCTTTCGGCCATGACTATATTGGTGCACCGGATCAACTGAATGCTGAAGCGGTGTTGAAAGCCCTGAAGCCGCTGTTAGAAAGCGAAAAAGCGCTGATCGTTGGTCAGAACCTGAAATTTGACCAAAGTATGCTGACGCGTTATGACATTCATTTACGCGGAATAGAGTTTGATACCATGCTGGAGTCCTACGTGCTAGACAGTGTAGCGGGGCGCCACGATATGGATAGCCTAGCAGGCCGCTATCTGAATCATAAAACCATCAGTTTTGATGAACTGGCAGGCAAAGGCAAAAACCAACTGACATTTAATCAGTTAGCCATCGAACAGGCTGGGCCTTATGCCGCAGAAGATGCAGATGTGACATTACAGTTGCATCAGGCGATGTGGCCGAAGTTGCAGCAAGAACAGAACCTAGAGCGCGTTTTTCGTAACATTGAGATGCCGCTGGTTCCGGTTCTGTCACGCATTGAGCGCACTGGCGTACTGATTGACGCTCAGATTTTAAATCAGCACTCGACGGAATTAGCCCAGCGCTTAAAAGAGCTGGAAGATCAGGCCCATGAGCTGGCTGGCGAGCCGTTTAATCTCTCTTCTACCAAGCAGCTACAGGCGATTTTCTATGAAAAACAAAAATTGCCAGTACTGAAAAAAACACCGGGCGGCGCACCGTCGACCAACGAAGAAGTGCTGGCTGAACTGGCGCTGGATTACCCTCTGCCAAAAGTGATTTTAGAACATCGTGGGTTGGCTAAGCTGAAAACCACCTATACGGATAAGCTGCCGCTAATGGTGAATGCGGTTTCTGGTCGAGTTCATACTTCTTACCATCAGGCAGTGACGGCAACCGGTCGCCTCTCTTCCAGCGATCCTAACCTGCAGAATATTCCGGTGCGTAACGACGAAGGGCGTCGTATTCGTCAGGCGTTTATTGCCCCTCAAGGTTACCGGATTATGGCGGCCGACTATTCTCAAATTGAATTGAGAATCATGGCGGACCTGTCTGGAGATAAAGGATTGCTGGATGCTTTCGCTCAGGGCAAAGACATCCACCGAGCAACGGCAGCAGAAGTATTCGGGATGCCGCTTGAGCAGGTTACCGGTGAGCAGCGCCGAAGTGCGAAAGCCATTAACTTTGGTTTGATCTACGGAATGAGTGCATTTGGCCTAGCGCGTCAGTTGGGGATCCAACGCGGTGAAGCCCAGCGCTATATGGACCTCTATTTTGATCGTTACCCGGGCGTACTAGAGTATATGGAACGCACTCGCGTACAGGCTTCTGAGCAAGGCTATGTCGAGACGCTGTTTGGCCGTCGCTTATACCTGCCGGATATTAAAGCCAGCAACGGTATGCGCCGTAAAGGCGCTGAACGGGCAGCAATTAACGCACCTATGCAGGGCACGGCGGCGGATATCATTAAAACCGCCATGATCGCAGTGGATAGCTGGTTGCAACAGCAGGACGCGCCATTAGTGAAAATGATTATGCAGGTACACGATGAACTGGTGTTTGAAGTTCATGAGACGGTGCTGGATGCTTCAGAAAAAACTATCCGCCAACTTATGGAGCAGTGTGTAAAACTCGCAGTGCCAATGAAAGTGGATGTTGGGGTTGGGATGAACTGGGACGAAGCGCACTAAATTATTTCAGATTTAGCTGATTCAGAAGACCCGACGTAATAAACGTTGGGTTTCTTAATACCTGAATATTCATTCTATTAATAACTTACTTTTATTATCAATAGATTCCCATGTAGCTTAATCCGGCAAACAAGAATTCACCGCCCGGTATAAGTAGTACTATTGCCACAATGAATGAAAGAATAAGTTACTTCTTTCTAGGCATATACCTTTCTTCAGGATTAAACCTTCTGCTAAGAATTACTCCAACTTTTTTCGAAGTAACCCACTCTACGATTATGGAAATACCAACATAAAGCCCTAGTAGCACTAGATAACTACCGCCAATAAGTAAAGCGGTATATATAATTTGATATTTATTTTCTGTGGTTGTTATAAAATTTATTATGATGTGATTCCGAACTAGGTAAGGAAGTCGTCAAATTTTATTACTTCTGCTTATGATAGCTGTTTAGATATTTTTTTACGTTTGAATATAAGCAAAAACCACTCAGGTTGTAATAGCCTCATCATTCACATCACCAGCGGCATAATAGTCTGGCGCTGTAGTTTCTATGCCTTCATTGACAATAAGATAGCCTTAATTATCTCTGCCGATAGGTCTGTAATTAAACTACATAAACTGATTTTTTTTGTGATAAAAATCCCAATATGTAACAGACTGGTTTGTAATTTTATTACAAAAATTGCTTTGCCCTGTGGGAGAAATGGGGTAGAGTTAGCGGCGTAGGGTACAGAGGTAAGATGTTCTATTTTTCAACCCTGTAATAGGATTGGCTTTATATTAGCCGCCCCGTTCGTTTGAATGGGGCGTTTTTTTATCTGAAATTCAGGAAAGAAATAGGGCGGGACTTACTCGGCAGGCTGATCGTCAATCTCTTCATCACTATGATTAAAATCCAGATTAAACCATTCATCCAGTTTAAAACGCAGTGTATCAACCCCCAATTTCTTCAGGGATGAGAACATCTCAACCTGAATATCACCCTGAAACGGTAAAATCGCTTCGCGTACCATATTAAGTTGAGCTTTACGGGCACCAGAGGCCAGTTTATCGGCCTTGGTGAGTAAAATCATGACCGGCAGCTCTACGTCCACCGCCCATTGAATCATTTGTTGGTCCAGATCTTTTAGCGGATGACGGATGTCCATCAAAACCACCAGACCTCTGAGGCATTCACGCTTTTGCAGATATTCTCCCAGTGCGCGTTGCCATTTACGTTTCATCTCTTCTGGAACTTCGGCGTAGCCGTATCCCGGTAAATCCACCAGATGAAGATGTTCTTCAACCTTAAACAGGTTAATCAACTGAGTTCGCCCCGGTGTTTTACTGGTGCGGGCTAGGTTCTTTTGGTTGGTTAGCGTATTCAGGGCGCTGGACTTTCCTGCATTAGAGCGGCCCGCAAAGGCGATCTCAATACCAAAATCAGCAGGCAGATGGGTAATGTCCGGAGCGCTGGTGACGAAATGTGTCTTATGATAGTTAAAGTTTTTCAGTGTCAAAACGTTCGTCTCCGCGAATAGCAAATTTGGCTGGCAATTATACTGTCTTCCGTAAGAAAGGGTGAGTTTATTGTCAATTTTCCCTATAGGTAGCAGATATTGTGGTAATAGCCAGCTAACCCTTGTGAGACATTTGCCATAAGAAAGTAGGGCAATGTCCTCTTTTTTTATTATCCCTACGGTTTAACGCGTTTATTATCAGGCGGTTATTTTGTAGGACAGAAAAAACTAGTATTAATACTAGTTAGTGACTTGTTTAGCCGGAGCAGCAGAGTAAAGTACGCATCAAGCAAAGGGATGCACCAGGATAGACATTCACAGGATGTGAATCTCACGGAAACATCAGGATGATGTTTATAGAGTCAGAAGGAAATACCTAAAGGAATTAGGTAGCGTGTTACAGGATGGTAGCACGGATAAGGAAGTCAGGATACGCAGAAGCGTAGTTCAGGAAGAACTAGAGCTAAGGATAGCACCAGGGATGAGCATGTTTCTCTAGGAAGAGATCAAGGGCGATTACCAGGGACTGGAAGTATAACAAAAGGATAGACCGGGACGTTGTTTGTTCACAGGGATGAGATTAGGAAATAATTTTTCCTCTAATGGTTCGAGATTAAGGCGACAGATAACTCTGTCGCCTTTTTTCTTGGTTTCTGCTAGATTCCGACCCAATATCTCCACTTTAGAGAATTCGCTATGAAGCAGCCGCAAAATACCGCTAAAGGCAACAATAAAGTCGCCAAAGTAAAGCGTAAAAGTCGTGAAGAAGTTGATGCCGAAGCCCGGGCGCGTAAGCGTGCGAAAAAACGTCGGGGAAATTCAGCCGGTGCGCGTACTAATGTAGATTCCCAGTCCGGGAAAAACCAGAAATCTACCGGTGCCTTTAAAGATCCGCGTATTGGCAGTAAAACGCCGGTTCCGTTGATTGTAGAAGGTAATCAATCCGTAGTGGCAAAGCCTAAGGCACCGAAACCGCCAAAAGTCGCCAGCATACCGCCAGAGCAAGAATTAGCCCTGTTAGAAAACGACGATCGCCTGAATGAATTGTTGGATGCCGTTGATGATGGCAAGAAATTGTCGGCGGAAGAGCAACGTTACGTGGACAATACCCTCGATCGCATTGATGAATTGATGTCTATTCTGGGCATTGATTTAGGGGATGACGAAGACGACTTGCTGGATAACGAGCAAGAACAGAAAGAAGATATTGTAAAATTACTCAAAAGAAACAGTCCTCAAGAGTAAATAATCGACTATGCAGTTCGTATTCCTGCTACCAGGCCTGATACTGGCATGTTATCTGGTCTGGTTATTAGGTAAACTATTATGGCTGAACCAACTGAAGCTCGGTTGGCGCTCAGCCAAAACCCCCGGTATTAGAACAGGCAGCGCCATAAAAAACGTGAATAGACCATCGGGGAGACAAAAAAATAAGACGGAGTGAGCAAATGTCGACGCAGATGATTGATTGGGATCTGGCCCTTATTCAGAAATATAACTATTCAGGGCCTCGGTATACTTCTTATCCAACGGCGCTTGAGTTTAGCGAGCAGTATGGTGAAAGCGATTTTCTGTCGGCGGTAGCGCGATATCCTGAGCGCCCCCTCTCCCTCTATATTCACATTCCTTTCTGCCACAAGCTCTGCTATTTCTGTGGTTGCAACAAAATAGTCACTCGTCAGGGGCATAAAGTTGAGCAGTATCTTGACGTGTTGGAACAAGAGATCCGTCATCGTGCTCCGCTGTTTACCCATCGTCAGGTCTCACAAATGCACTGGGGCGGCGGGACGCCAACCTACCTGAATAAGCAACAAATCAGCCGATTAGTGGGAATACTGCGCCAGCATTTCAACTTCCAACCGGATGCTGAAATTTCTATTGAAATCGATCCACGAGAGATTGAGTTGGATATTTTGGATCACCTGTATTCAGAAGGTTTTAACCGTATGAGTATGGGGGTGCAAGATTTCAATAAGGAAGTGCAGCGTTTGGTGAACCGCGAGCAGGATGAAGCGTTTATATTCGCCCTGATCAAGCGAGCTAAAGCACTGGGGTTCCGCTCCACGAATATTGATCTGATTTATGGCTTACCAAAGCAGACAGCAGAAAGCTTTGCCTTTACGCTACAGCGCGTGGCTGAACTGAGTCCGGATCGCCTGAGTGTATTTAACTATGCACATTTACCCAGCCGTTTTGCTGCCCAGATTAAAATTAAAGATCATGATTTACCTTCCGCTAATGAAAAGCTGGAAATCTTGCAGGAAACCATCAGTTCATTAACCAATAATGGCTATCAGTTTATTGGAATGGACCACTTTGCTCGTCCAGATGACGAACTGGCCATTGCTCAACGTGAAGGGCATTTGCACCGTAACTTTCAGGGATATACCACCCACGGCGACAGCGATTTGCTGGGTATGGGCGTCTCTTCCATCAGCATGATTGGCGATACTTACGCCCAGAATCAGAAAGATTTAAAGGCTTACTACGCCAGCGTTGAAGAGAAAGGCAATGGGTTGTGGAAAGGGCTGGCGATGACGGAAGATGACTGCATCCGCCGTGACGTGATTAAAACCCTGATTTGTAATTTCCACCTAGACTTTGGCCCTATCGAAAAAGCCCACGGTATCCGTTTTGCCGAATACTTTGCGGAAGACCTGAAACTGCTGGCCCCGCTGGAAAAAGATGGATTAGTCACCATTAATGACAAAGGTATCGATGTAACCGGCAAAGGCCGTCTGCTGATCCGCAACATCTGTATGTGTTTTGACGTTTATTTGCGGCAGCAAGCACGGCGGCAACAGTTCTCGAGGGTTATTTAAGTAGTTAAAGCCTACTTAATTAAGCCGAACGGAGGGAGAGATTTCCGTTGGGGTCGACTTGGCGTAAGCCAACGAAGCGCCCCTAGGGAATCTAGGCCCGACGCACTCTGATGCTAAGTGCAGATGCCCTCCCGGCCGAGCACAAAAATGAGATAAGCAGCATCGTTTTTACGGCCGGAATATCCTCAGAAGCTGACCTGTTATATCTCCCCACTTTCCCGCAACAACCGCATCACGTCCTCCCCCGTTAACCGCTCCGTCTTATTCCCAAAACAATAAAACTTCGGTTGATTATCAACAAAGATCTCGGCGGTCAGTTTTAGCTTATCCAGTTCCGACTCACTCAGTTCCAGAGAAGAGTAAGTGACGTAGGTTTGTTCGCCGTTTGCGGTTTGCCAGAACAGAGAGGTTCCGCAGTGTTCACAAAAACCGCGTTGCCCCCACTCTGAGGATTTATAGTGTTTTAAACCCGATGGATCACGAATAACAAGAGAGTTTTTAACATCAAGAGAGAGAAAAATCCCCCCAGCCCAGCGACGACACATCGAACACTGGCAGGCGGATACCTGATAATCTTCCAGAGAAACTTCAAATTTTACGCTGCCGCACAGGCATGTTCCGTTGACCTTTTCCATTATTTTTATCTGCTGTTAGTCCTGATTACCCTCCAGTATAAAAGGAGAAAATCAGGAGAATAGAACAAACATAATCACACACAAGAGCGCTGCAAAAGCAGTTTGAGGTGACTGGCCTGTCACTGCACCGACTTCGGTGCTGAAGTTAAATAAATGCGCTAAGTATTCCAGCATGAGCATGCTCCGTACTGACTTGGGGAATGATTATTGACGTCATAATACGCAGGTGATGAAATCTGTAAAGTACAAATTTTCACCAGAAGTATCTAACGTTTAGGTTTGATGATTTGCGCCAAGAATATTAACGTTTGATGGGAAAATGCGGGCTGAAGGACATTAGAACTTTTTAATCCGGCATCCATGCCGGTCAGAACCGGTTATTCAATATCCAGCTCTTTCAATTTGCGGGTCAGGGTGTTTCTGCCCCAGCCAAGTAATTGTGCCGCTTCTTGCTTGTGCCCGTGGGTATGACGTAAAGCCACCGATAATAGCACACGTTCCATATCCGGCAGGGCTTCAGACAACAGGTCTTCTTTGCCAGAAGACAGCGCTTGTTCGGCCCATTTTTCCAGCGACAGTGTCCAATGACCGTCGAATGTGGCGGCTGCGGCGTGGGATTCCGGTGTTTGTTCATCATAAACAAACAACTCTTCCGGCAAGTCCTGCGGCAATACCTCTTTGCCAGCCGCCATGACGGTGAGCCAACGACAGGTATTTTCCAATTGGCGAACGTTACCTGACCAGGTCATTTGGCTCAGTGCCAGTTCAGTATCCGGATGTAGGATTTTGGCTTCAACCCCCAGTTCCTGAGCAGTGATCAGCAGGAAGTGGCGTGCTAAACGGGGAATATCCTCCCTGCGTTCACGCAGCGGTGGCAGATGAATACGGATAACATTCAGACGGTGAAACAGATCTTCACGGAACTTGTGATCCTTTACCAGCAGTTCCAGATTCTGGTGGGTCGCAGCAATAATACGCACATCGACTTTGATAGGTTCATAGCCACCTACGCGATAAAACTGGCCGTCCGCCAGAACTCGTAACAGACGGGTCTGAACTTCCAGTGGCATATCGCCAATTTCATCTAAAAATAGTGTGCCGCCATCGGCTTGTTCAAAGCGCCCCTGACGTACCTGACCTGCACCGGTAAACGCGCCTTTCTCATGGCCGAACAGCTCTGATTCAATCAGATCCTTGGGAATCGCCGCCATATTCAGGGCAATAAATTTACCGTTGGCGCGCGGACTATGGCGGTGCAAAGCATGGGCCACCAGCTCTTTACCGGTACCTGACTCGCCGTTGATCAATACACTAATGGATGACAAAGAAAGGCGGCCGATAATGCGATACACATCCTGCATAGCAGGGGCTTCGCCGATAATATCGGTGGTTGGCCGGCTGTTTTGGATTGTCCGTTCCGGTTGGCGAGTCTCCCGATAGTGACTGATTGCTCGCTCGGTTAGAGCAACGGCTTCATCAATATCAAAAGGCTTAGGTAAATAGTCGAAGGCACCAAACTGATAGGCGCTGACAGCCGCGTCTAAATCCGAATGAGCGGTCATAATGATAACCGGTAACAGAGGGTACTTCTGTTTGATGGTTTGCAGCAGCGCCAAGCCATCAATACCCGGCATGCGGATATCGGATATCAATACGTCTGGCGCACGTTTTTCCAGCGCGATTAAAACCTCGTCAGCAGAATCAAAGCTGGTGCACTGCATATTGGCGCCGGTCAGTGCCCGCTCCAATACCCAGCGAATAGCGCTGTCGTCATCAACAATCCAGGCTGTGCCTTGACTCATAGTAACCTCACTGACGAATGGGCAGGAACACCGAAAATTCGGTGTGGCCTGGCCAACTGTTAAACTCAATTTTTCCCCGATGCTGGTCAATCAGACTACGGGCAATGGATAGGCCAAGCCCGGTGCCTCCTTCTCGTCCGCTAACCATAGGATAAAAGAGGGTATCCTGTAGCTGTGGGGGAATTCCGGGGCCGTTATCTTCAATATCAATTCGGGCGCATAAGCGATAACGTATGCCGTGAAGTGTCGTTTGGGAGGCGGTGCGGGTTCTTAATGTAATAGACCCCCCCGATTGCCCCAGCGACTGCATGGCGTTTCTGGCGATATTTAACAGCACTTGTTCAACTTGTTCCGGATCGTGAATTAATTCCGGCATACTTGGGTCATAATCGCGAACGATGGCGACATTATCTGGCTTTTCCAGTACCAGCAACTGGTAAACTCGTTCAGATGCTTGATGAATATTTTGAACTACTCGCTGCCCCGGATGCTGTGGTCCGAGCAACCTGTCTACCAGATTACGCAGCCGGTCAGCTTGTTCAATAATAACTTTGGTATATTCCACCAACGCAGGGTCGGGTAACGCTTTAGCCAGCAGTTGAGCGGCTCCGCGCAGCCCGCCTAACGGGTTTTTGATCTCATGCGCTAATCCACGTACCAGTTCTCTTGCCGCGGTCTGTTGTGAATGTTGCAACTGCTCCTGACTCAAACGCCGATGATTATCCAGCGCCGATAGCTCCATCAGAATGTGCTCATCCGCCAGTAACTGAGCGCTGAGGGTGAGGATATGGAGATGACTATCTACCACCATCGTCACTTCGTTGTCGGTAAATCCTTGGCCTTCGCGCAGGCTAGACCACATCAGATCAATATCCAGAGAAAGATAATCAACCAGATTGGGCAGTGGGGTACCAAATAGCTTACGGGAACTTTGCACCAGCAATTGCTGAGCGGCAGGATTGGCGTACTGAATGGCTAATGAAAAATCCAGAATTAACACACAAGTTATCTGTGAGTTAAGAATTTGCTCGGTATCCGGCAGCGCTGGGTTTTCCATTAGTGGCTCCTTTGCACTAAATTGGGGCGTTGTTTGATAAGGTGCATTAAACCTGTCAAAACAGCCCCGCAATGTGGTCAGGTGAAAAAAGCCCATCAAGTGATGGGCTTAAACCCTAACGTAGATAACACCGATATGATATCTCGGCATTACGCAAAGAGATTACACGCTGTAGTACAGTTCGAATTCCAGCGGGTGCGGAGCCATACGTACGCGGTTCATCTCTTCTTGCTTCAGTTCGATATAAGCGTCGATAGCATCGTTAGTGAACACGCCACCACGGGTTAAGAATTCACGGTCAGCATCCAGAGCATTCAGCGCTTCTTCCAGAGAGCCTGCAACGGTAGGGATGTTTTTCGCTTCTTCTGCCGGTAAGTCATACAGGTTCTTATCCATCGCTTCGCCCGGATGGATTTTGTTGACGATGCCGTCAAGGCCGGCCATCAGCAGCGCAGCAAACGCCAGATACGGGTTAGCCGCAGGGTCTGGGAAACGCACTTCAATGCGGCGCGCTTTCGGGCTGGCAACCACAGGAATACGGATTGATGCAGAACGGTTACGCGCTGAGTAAGCCAGCATAACCGGCGCTTCGAACCCTGGAACCAGACGCTTATAAGAGTTGGTGGTTGGGTTTGACAGTGCGTTAATCGCTTTAGCATGTTTGATAACACCACCGATATAGTACAGCGCCATCTCAGACAGGCCGCCGTACTTGTCGCCAGCAAACAGGTTAGTACCGTTTTTAGCCAGTGACATATGGCAATGCATACCAGAACCGTTGTCGCCCACTAATGGCTTAGGCATAAAGGTGGCCGTTTTACCAAATGCGTGGGCAACGTTGTGTACCACGTATTTGTAGATTTGGGTTTCGTCCGCTTTTTTGGTCATGGTATTGAAGCGAGTAGCCACTTCGTTTTGACCCGCGGTAGCCACTTCGTGGTGGTGAGCTTCAACCACCAGACCCATTTCTTCCATGGTCAGACACATGGCAGAACGCAGATCTTGTGATGAATCAACCGGTGGAACCGGGAAGTAACCGCCTTTAACCATAGGGCGATGGCCTTTGTTGCCACCTTCGTACTTGGTGCCGGTGTTCCATGCTGCTTCGATATCATCGATATGGTAATAAGCACCCGCGATAGAGTTGCCGAAACGAATGTCGTCGAACAGGAAGAATTCTGGTTCTGGCCCGAACAGTACGGTGTCGGCAATACCGGAAGAACGCAGGTAATCTTCAGCACGTTTAGAGATGGAACGCGGGTCACGCTCGTAGCCTTGCATAGTACCAGGCTCAAGAACGTCACAGCGGATAATCAGCGTTGTATCGTCAAAGAATGGGTCGATAAGCGCGGTGCTTGGGTCGGGCATTAACACCATGTCAGATTCGTTGATGCCTTTCCAGCCGCCAATGGATGAACCATCGAACATTTTTCCATCTTCGAAAAAGTCTGCATCAACCTGATGAGCCGGGATAGTAATATGTTGCTCTTTACCTTTAGTATCGGTAAAACGCAAATCGACAAACTTCACTTCGTGCTCATTAAGCATCGTCAAAACATGTTCTGTAGACATTGGTGTTCTCCCGCTGGCGGTTATTATCGAGTCATAATTTGGCATCGGTGCCATGAGCTAAAGTTATGCTATAATCGTGCCAGTTTTTATTCCGGTCCATTAAATAGCAGTCTGTAGCGGCTATGACTTCAGAGTATGAACGAAAAACATTTTTTTGCACCAAATTACGCACTAAATTAGTGCGTAACTTAGGGTCAATGACTTAATTTGGTGCAAATCGCTTTTTAAATAGACATTTTCTACCGTGAATGAGATCACAAACTGTCCAGCCGTTGGTTGTTTTTGACAGATCTTTGTGATCTTGTTTAGTAGTTCGTCTAAAGTGTGTACAATAACGCGCTATTTCTAATGCCTGAGGCAAATCTGTGATTGAGAATCTACGTAACATCGCTATTATCGCGCATGTAGACCACGGTAAAACGACCCTGGTTGATAAGCTACTACAAATGTCAGGAACTTTAGGGGAACAACGTAACGAAGCGACTGAGCGCGTTATGGACTCCGGTGACCTCGAAAAAGAACGCGGGATTACTATTCTGGCTAAAAACACCGCCATTACCTGGAACGGTTATCGCATTAATATCGTTGACACTCCGGGACACGCCGACTTCGGTGGCGAAGTAGAGCGCGTAATGTCAATGGTTGACTCGGTGTTGCTGGTTGTCGATGCAATGGACGGCCCAATGCCGCAAACACGTTTCGTGACCAAAAAAGCGTTTGCTAACGGTCTGAAACCTATCGTGGTAATTAACAAAGTTGACCGTCCTGGTGCGCGTCCTGACTGGGTTGTTGATCAGGTGTTTGACCTGTTCGTTAACCTTGATGCTACCGACGAACAACTCGATTTCCCAATTATTTATGCTTCTGCATTATTGGGTATCGCGGGTAACGACCATAACGAAATGACTGACAACATGGATCCCCTGTTTGAAGCTATCGTTAAGCATGTTGCTCCACCAGATGTCGATAGTGACGGTTCGTTCCAGATGCAAATCTCCCAATTAGACTACAACAACTATGTTGGCGTTATTGGCATCGGCCGTATCAAGCGCGGTAAGGTTAAACCTAACCAGCAAGTGACTGTTATCGACAGTGAAGGTAAAACGCGTAACGGTAAAATCGGCAAAGTATTGGGCCATATGGGCTTGGAACGTATCGAAGCGCAAGTTGCTGAAGCGGGCGATATTGTTGCCATTACCGGTCTGGGTGAACTGAATATCTCTGATACCGTTTGTGATATACAAAGCGTTGAAGCTTTACCCGCACTCTCTGTTGATGAACCAACGGTAACCATGTACTTCTGTGTAAACACCTCTCCGTTCTGTGGTAAAGAAGGTAAATACGTGACTTCACGTCAAATCCTCGACCGCCTGAACAAAGAGTTGGTGCACAACGTAGCGCTGCGCGTTGAAGAAACTGAAGATGCCGATGCTTTCCGTGTATCAGGCCGTGGTGAACTTCACCTGTCTGTTCTGATCGAAAACATGCGTCGTGAAGGTTTCGAAATTGCCGTTTCTCGTCCTAAAGTTATCAACAAGGTAATTGATGGTCGTAAACAAGAGCCGTTTGAAAACGTGACGCTGGATATTGAAGAACAGCATCAGGGTTCAGTCATGCAAGCCATGGGTGAGCGTAAAGGCGATGTGAAGGACATGATCCCGGACGGCAAAGGTCGTATTCGTCTGGATTACCTGATCCCAGCTCGTGGTCTGATCGGTTTCCGTACTGAATTCATGACCATGACTTCTGGTACCGGTTTACTGTACTCAACCTTCAGCCATTATGATGATGTGCGTCCGGGTGAAATCGGCCAGCGTCAGAACGGCGTATTGATCTCTAACGGTCAGGGCAAAGCGGTCGCATTCGCACTGTTCAGCCTGCAAGATCGCGGTAAGTTATTCCTAGGTCACGGCGCAGAAGTGTATGAAGGCCAGATTATTGGTATTCACTCACGTTCTAACGACCTGACAGTGAACTGCTTAACCGGTAAGAAACTGACTAACATGCGAGCGTCCGGTACTGACGAAGCGACAACACTGGTGCCTGCTATCAAGATGTCTTTGGAGCAAGCGCTGGAATTCATCGATGATGACGAATTGGTTGAAGTAACGCCGGTCTCTGTACGTATTCGTAAACGTCATTTGACTGAGAATGACCGTAAACGTGCTAACCGTGGCCCGAAAGAAGCCTAATTAGTTACCAAAAGTGGCAATGAAAATTGCCCAGCGTACTGAATCTGAAAGGGCAATGTTTATTGCCCTTTTCTTTTTTATTTTTCTGCAAACATCTCTTACGTCTGATGTTTGGGCACCGAGCGTCACATCTGGCTAAGCGTGCAAAGGATTAATAGCTTTTCTGTAATAATTCTCCCTGATTTTTATATTAGTGACAGTCAGTTACCCTGATATGATAACTCTAATTGGTTATTTCAATCTTTATCATTTATTTCTTATCTACTACCTATCAGGGAGTTTTCTATGTCGGTTTCTACTTTTTTTATTCCATCGGTCAATATGATTGGTTCAGGTTGTCTGAACGATGCGGTTAAGGCAATGCAAAGCTATGGCTATCAGCGAGCACTGGTTGTGACAGATGCTGTGCTGAATAAGATTGGCCTAGTAGATCAAGTCCGATCGCTACTAAATGAAGTCGGTATTCAGAGCGTGGTATATCAAGGAACAAATCCTAATCCCACCACTATCAATGTGGCTGAAGGGCTGGCGATTCTGCACCAAAATGGTTGTGACTGTGTTATTTCTCTGGGAGGCGGTTCGCCCCACGATTGTGCTAAAGGTATTGCACTGGTGGCGACGAATGGGGGGGATATCAGAGATTATGAAGGCGTCGATCGTTCAGCTAAGCCACAGTTGCCATTAATTGCCATTAATACCACGGCGGGTACCGCTTCTGAAATGACTCGCTTTTGTATCATTACTGATGTTGAGCGCCATATTAAGATGGCGATTGTGGATAAACACGTCACACCAATTCTGTCAGTTAATGATTCACAACTGATGGCCGGAATGCCAAAAAGCCTGACGGCTGCAACGGGAATGGATGCGTTAACCCATGCCATTGAAGCCTATGTATCAACCGCAGCAAACCCAATTACCGATGCTTGTGCATTGAAAGCCATTACCATGATTTCCCACTCTTTGCTCACTGCCGTTGAGCAGGGGGACAATCTTGAAGCCAGAGAAACCATGGCTTACGCTCAATTTTTAGCCGGCATGGCATTTAATAACGCCTCTCTGGGCTATGTTCATGCTATGGCGCATCAGTTGGGGGGATTTTACGATTTGCCTCATGGCGTCTGTAACGCGGTGCTGTTACCTCACGTAACGGCTTTTAATGCCAGCGTGTGTGCGGGTCGTTTAAAAGATATCGCGCATGCTATGGGCGTTGACGTGAAAGGGATGACAGACCGTGAGGGTGCTGATGCCTGTATTGCCAGTATTCGCGCATTATCAAAAGCGGTGGGAATTCCATCTGGGTTGAGCGTGCTGAAGGTAGAAGAGAAAGATTTTCCGATATTAGCCACGAATGCTCTCAATGATGCATGCGGTCTGACTAATCCCGTTCAGGCAACGCATAGTGAGATTATGGCAATTTTTGAGGTAGCGATGTAACGAGAGAATTTCGTTGCGGCAAGTATCAACCTATGCCGCAACGTTATTCAGTTCAGTGCAATTAACCGAATAGTTTGCCTTTTAGCAGGCTCATACCCAGAGACATTAAGTCTGGGTTAGCCGGCACTTCGCCTTTTGGAGACAGCTTATCAACGATATCAGGTAAGAATTGAGCAATAATGCCGGAAGTTTCCTGGCTGCCCATACCTAATTTAGAGGATAACTGCTGCAAAGCGACTTTGCTGATAATATTCTGAACTTGCTCTCCAGAGATAGGCAGGTTAGCGCCAGTGCCAATCCATGACTGAACGACTTCAGACAGGCCGCCCTGACGGAATTTGTCTAACAGGCCGGTGATGCCACCTTGCTGCTCAACCCACTGAAAAATTGCCATGTAATCAACAGAACCGCTATTGTTGTTACTGTTACCGCCCAGCATACCGCCTAATTGATCTAACAAACCCATAACCTTTTCACTCCTGAATTATATGAAACCGTGGGTATAAAACGACAAGAGTTATACCCTAATCATCCTTAATTTGTCTACGTGATGCCCTTGTTGCACTCAAATTAACCAATCTTGAGCCACTACGCAGAGTAGGTGTGAATTATATCCTAACCGGCCTGTCAGCATTAATTTTTATCGCTAAATAATTAAGCTAGATGGTTTACCCACTGATAATTAACCAACTAACATAAAAGAGAAGCTTACTGATTTTATGATGCTCAGGTGAGGATAACTGTGGTAGCGTAGTGTTGTGACAAACCATCAAATCATGCAGGTGCACATCATGTTGTATATCTTTGATTTAGGGAATGTGATTGTCGATATAGATTTTAAACGCGTATTGGGCGTTTGGAGTAACTTAAGCGGGGTGCCTTTAGCCACATTAAGTGAGCGTTTCACGATGGGAAAACCGTTTGAGTTGCACGAGCGTGGTGAAATCAGTGATGAAGAGTTTGCATCACAACTGTGCGAAGAGATGGGCGTAACGCTGAGCTTCGAACAGTTTACGGCGGGTTGGCAGGCCATCTTTATTGGTCAGCGTGATGACGTACTGGAGATCATGCGCCGTTTGCGTAAAGAGGGTAACCGGGTCGTCATCTTATCGAATACTAATGTATTGCATTGCAGCTACTGGCCGCAGCAGTATCCGCAGGTTATTGAGTCTGCCGATCGCATCTATTTATCTCAAGAACTGGGAATGCGTAAACCTGAGGTCGGTATTTATCATCATGTTTTACAGCAGGAAGGCGTTACTGCTCAGCGTGCTATTTTCTTTGATGATAATTACGACAATATTATTGCTGCTGAAGCGCTGGGAATTAATGCGGTGCATGTGGTTGATAATAAAGTTATCCCAGATTATTTTGGTGCAAATTAAGTTAATTTTTGCATGCTAAACGGGCCGGTTTCTTTGCCTTATGGGTGAAGTAAGCTGGTCTGTATCGTTATTATCCGACTATCTTAAAGGAAAAGGCGATTCGAGAGAAAGCGAGTATCTTATGTCACATCTATCCCATGTCCGGGGACCCAAGAGAATTAAACCGATAGTTGCTTATGCGCAGCTCCTTTGGGCTAGGGCAAACGAAGATCGTCTGCAAACGATGGCGGGTAATTTGGCTTATGTTTCCCTGTTGTCTCTGGTGCCACTGATTACCGTGGTGTTTTCTTTATTTGCCCTGTTTCCGATGTTTGCTGAAGTGAGTGTCCAGCTAAAAGCTTTTATATTTAATAACTTTGTTCCCGCCGCCAGTGAGATAATCCAAGCCTATCTTGAACGATTTGTGGCTAATTCCAATAAAATGACGGCGATTGGTATTTGTGGACTCATTGTCACCTCGCTGTTATTGATTGGTTCGGTGGATACGGCACTCAATACGATTTGGCACAGCGAACGCCAACGGCCAATGATCTACTCTTTCGCCGTATACTGGATGGTGCTTACCCTCGGGCCTCTCATGGCGGGCGCCAGTATGGCTATCAGCTCCTATTTCCTCTCCCTGAGCTGGTTTCATGACGGTGATATGGGCAGCATTATCGATCGGATATTGCGTATTTTTCCGCTGATCCTCTCTTTTGTTTCATTCTGGATACTGTACTGCATTGTGCCGACTGAAAGGGTTCCCACTAGGGATGCTGCCATTGGTGCATTGGTGGCAGCGTTACTGTTTGAGCTGGGAAAGAAAGGGTTTGGTATGTACGTCACGATGTTCCCCGCTTACCAGTTGATTTATGGCGTGTTGGCCGTGATTCCGATTTTATTTGTCTGGGTATATCTTAGTTGGTGTATTGTACTTTTTGGCGCAGAAGTGACAGTCACGTTAGGGGTATACCGCAAGCTGCGTGAAGAGTATGAAGCTAATAACAACACTAACAATGATTCAGGAACAACAGAGCAATGATTGCATTAATTCAACGGGTAGCGCGTGCTGACGTGGTCGTCGGTGGTGAGAGGGTGGGTGCAATAAATCGAGGACTGCTGATATTGCTGGGCGTAGAAAAAGACGATACCAATGAAAAAGCAGAGCGTCTGTGCGAACGCGTATTGGGCTATCGTATTTTTAGTGACGATCAGGGCAAAATGAACCTTAACGTACAGCAGGCTGGTGGTAGCGTACTGGTTGTTTCTCAGTTTACATTGGTGGCAGATACCCAAAAGGGAATGCGGCCCAGCTTCTCCCGAGGCGCGACGCCACAGGATGCTGAGCGGTTATATCATTACTTTTCCGACTGCTGCCGTCGAACCATCACCACCGAAACCGGTATTTTCGCCGCAGACATGCAGGTATCGTTAGTGAATGATGGCCCGGTCACCTTCAGCCTTCAGGTTTAGCACCAACAGTTGTTGATGAAATAAAGCGTTTCACGATAAAACAGATAAAACTAAGAGAGCTTTTATGTACCACCTGCGAGTACCGCTAACGGAACAGGAACTAAACGACTACTATCAGTTTCGCTGGGAGATGCTACGTAAACCCTTGAATCAACCGGCCGGCTCTGAAAAAGACGGCTACGATATGATGGCACACCATCAGATGGTGGTAGATACTCAGGGCAACGTGGTTGCCGTTGGGCGGTTATATATTAATGCCGATAATGAAGGCTCTATTCGCTTTCTCGCCGTGTCGGCCAATGTACGCGGTAAAGGGCTGGGTACCCTGATTGCGATGACACTGGAGTCTATCGCGCGTCAGGAAGGGGTAAAACGGATCGTCTGTAGCGCCCGGGAAGAAACCGTGGCCTTCTTTGATAAGCTGGGTTTTACCAACCAAGGTGAGATAACCACACCGCAAACCACTCCCGTGCGCCATTTCCTGATGAGAAAACCTATCGTAACGCTGGATGACATCCTTCATCGTCCTGACTGGTGCGCTCAACTGCAAAATGCTTGGTATCAAAATATCCCCCTGAGCGAAAAGATGGGGGTACGTATCAGCCAATATACCGGTCAGCGATTTATTACGACCATGCCGGAAGGGGTGAACACCAATCCTCACCATACAATTTTTGCCGGTAGTCAGTTCTCTTTAGCCACGTTAACCGGCTGGGGATTAATTTGGCTGTTGCTGCAAGAGCGCCAGTTGGGTGGTTCTATCGTGTTGGTAGATGCCCATATTCGCTATCAAAAACCGGTAACCGGGCGACCAACTGCGGTAGCCAGTCTGGACTCAATGAAAGGCGATTTAGATCGCTTGGCCCGGGGCCGTAAAGCACGGGTTCAGTTAGAGGTTACCGTTGCCGGTGAGCAGGATGTGGGGTGCGTGTTTGAAGGGACGTATATGGTTTTACCGGAAGGCCAGGAGTAATTTTAGTTTTTTGCCCTTCAAATACGCGCACTGAAATTCAATCAACAACTGAATTCCAGCGCTTTTGTAAAAAGGGCAAAAAATTACCCGAACGGCGACGCTTCCGGCGCGTTCTGTTCTGGCGCTACCGGCGGCTCAGTAACCGGTGCTGGTGTTATAGCTGGTTCCTCAGGAACATCCTTCTGTCCCGCTGGATACTGGGTGAGCTGCTGTCCAGTATCACTGGTTATTTTCAGGCTGCCTTTTAGCTCGGGTTTTCCGCTCTGGTTATCAATCAAATTGCCATTTAGCTGTAGCGCAATAGTGCCGTTGCCCTGTAGTGGAATGGTTTGCCATCCCCAGCTTTGCAGAATATCAACCGGTACGGAACGACCATTAAGCGTCAGGTTAAGCGATCTTTTCGGTTTCTGGTTTAGCGTGGCACTCGCCTCGATTAACCCTTCCTTAGTGAAAGCGCTTACGTCACTGATAGTAATGGTTTCTGGCGTCGCATTAAGGTTGAAGGATGGGTGGCGCAGGTCAATTTTATTCAATGTCGCATCGGAGGCGTTAAAACTTAATGTGCCTCCCCATAGTCCAACCTGACGGTTCTTCACCAGATACAGATCGCTACCATTACTGTCGATAGAGGTGAACTGGAATGGGAAGTCAGGGGTAATATCAATCAGAATATTGCGGTTTGCTGCCAGCTTGGTGACGTGCAACTCTTGCAACCATTCAGGTTGAAGCTGCTTTAACTGAGACAGCCACTCTTTAGGTAAGGTATAAAGCAATGCCGTGAATGCCACTTCATCCAGCGTAAGGGTTTGGGTGTCCCGCTGCCAGTTACCGGTAGCCCGCACTAAGCCATCCTGCCAGCGGCTACTGAACTGTTTGATGATGACGCTGTTATTCTCCAAATCTAAGCTAAGTACTGGGCTAACCAGATGATTGTCGTTATAAACCATATCATAAGCGTTCATTAGAACGCTGCCGGATGTAGCCTGCCAGCGACCTTTAATAAACGCCACGTCTTTCATCGACAGTGTGAAATCACTGAATGCCCATTCCGGCCCCTGAATATTAGTATTAATCAGATCCAAACGGTTCAACGTAATATCGGTGTTACTGATGCGTTGACCAAGCTGGTCCAGCAATTGATCCAGCGCTAGATGGCTTTGATATTTCACTTCGCTAAGGCGCAAATTCTCTATTTGCCATTTGCCGTCTGCGGTACGTTGACCATTGCCGGTGAGCTGTCCATTGGCTAGGTCTGCGCCCACATTGTTAAAGATAATCTGACGGTCTTTAACTTCGCCCTGAATCAGCGCTTTATGGGTATCAATACCGTTGACCACCAGCTTATTGGCACTGAATTCAAAGCGATTATCCTTCTCTGGCAGAAAGCTATTGGTCAATGTCCAGGGAATAATGCCGCCGTTTACCTTCTCCCCTTGTAGGGTGAGATCCGGGCCTTCTACATTTAACGTCATATTTCGTAGCTGGAAGCGGTCACTGCCTGGAGCCAGTTCGATGGTATTTTTGGCCGATAAATTAAGGGTGCCATCCTCTAATTCCAGCGCGGAAAAATACATTGGCGTTTGCCAAAATGAAGAGGTCAGTTCCAGCGTGACTTTTTTTGCTTTTAGCAGTGGCGACTGCTTTTGCTGGCTGAATTCAACGTCATTTAGCACCAGTTGATAGGGGGAGGTAATACTGTAATCCAGATGATCCAGCGAGAGTTGGTAAGGCGTATTGTCGGTCACCCACTGGCTCACCCATCTGGCTGCGTAAGAGGTCTGGGCAATAAAATAGACAGCAATTGCCAGCACCAGAATCAGGGCCAGTAGTGTATACAGTGATTTCCGAATAAATCTCATGGTCTGGATCCATATGACAAAGTTAAGCGAGGTCTCTTTATGCCGTATTTACTCTACAATCTCAATGAAAATAGTGAGAAATATGGGTTAAGACATATTATGAATCATGCGGCTAAATAAGCAAAAAGCTCACCGCAGAGGTGAGCTTAGCACAACACAGACTGTCGGTTATTTCTCGTTAGGAAACACCAGATTCAGCACAATCGCAGTGATACCACCCGCAGCGATACCGGAAGAGAGCAGCGTTTTCAGCCACTCAGGTGCAAATTGTAGGATCTGCGGCTGCTGAGAAACACCAAGACCAACAGCCAGAGAAAGCGCCATAATCATAACCGCTCGGCGGTTCAGCGTTTCGCGGGAAACAATACGTACCCCTGAAGCAGCAATGGTGCCAAACATCACAATGGTGGCTCCGCCTAAAACCGGCTCTGGAATACTCAGTACAAAGCTACTGACAATGGGGAACAGGCCTAACAGCACCAGCATCAGGGAAACCACATAACCCACATAGCGGCTGGCAACGCCAGTCAACTGAATAACGCCGTTATTCTGACCAAAACAGGAATTAGGAAAGGTATTAAACACCGCGGACAGCATAGAGTTCAGACCATTAGCCAGCACACCGCCCTTTAGGCGCTTCATATATACAGGTCCTGCCACCGGTTGCTCTGAAACGTCAGAGGTTGCGGTAATATCGCCAATGGTTTCCAGCGAAGTGATCATAAACACTAGCATCAGAGGAATGAGCAGCGTCCAGTCAATGCCAAGACCATAGTAAAGTGGGGTTGGCACCATAATCGTGTCATTTTCTACACTGACGCGTTCTGGCAACATACCCATAGACCAAGCCAACAGATAGCCAATCGCCATCGCAATCACTAGCGAAGAAACACGCAGATAGGGGTTCCGCTGGCGGTTAAGTAAAATAATTGTGGCTAATACCACGCCAGCTAACAGCAAGTTGCTGGGGGAGCCGAAAGTATTATTGGTTTCTGACATAGCACTGTAGCCACCACCGATAGAGATCAGGCCTACCTGAATCAGCGACAGACCAATAATCATCACCACAATACCGGAAACCAGTGGTGTAATGACACGTTGAGCCAAATGAAGAATCCGCGACAGGAAAATCTCGGTGCAAGAGGCAAGCATCAGAGTACCAAACAGCGTCGCCATCATGGTCGGTACATCGGCACCGCCATTTTTCAATGCAGTTCCGCCCATAATTAATGGGGCAACGAAGTTAAAGCTGGTGCCCTGAATGGACAATAGACCTGATCCCACCGGTCCCCAAGTGCGAATTTGCAATAAAGACGCCAAACCCGAAGCAAACAGTGACATGCTAATAATGTGCTGAGTATCTTTTGCGGGTAAGCCAAGGGCCTGACAAATCAACATCGCCGGTGTAATAACGGCAACGAACATCGCCAGCAAGTGCTGAAGTGCGGCAAACAGCGTTTGCGGCAATGGTGGGCAATCTTCAAGATGATAAATCAGTTCACTATTGGCAGCCGGTGCTGGCGTACTGATATTTTCGATATTACTGACAGCGTCGTGTGCGGGATGTAGGCTGGTCATGATAAAAGTGAAGAACCTCTGAAGCTGCAAAGTGCGCATTTTAATGATTTTGAAAATTATAGCAACCGTTTGCGCTATCGTTTGCCTGAAATTATTTAATCGTGCGTATACCTGACTGTGCGGTGCAGATTTGCTGACGTTTGGTTAGCGATGGTTTGTCTGATGGATAATCAGGCGTGAGTGTATCTTGAACTTTCTGGTAGCCAGCGCTCAATCAGTGCCTGAGCGTGCTGTGGGTGTTTCTGATGGATATAGCGTGCGGTGCGCTGTACTTCTGGGATCATGCTTTGATCTCGCATCAGGTCAGCCACTTTAAACTCGGTGATACCGGTCTGGCGGGTGCCTAATAGCTCGCCAGGACCGCGGATCTCTAAGTCTTTTTGGGCAATAACGAACCCATCATTGCTGTCGCGCAACACCTGAAGACGCTTCTGAGCAGTTTTACTGAGCGGGGCTTTATACAACAGTACGCAATGAGAGGCGACGGCACCACGGCCAACGCGACCTCGCAGTTGGTGAAGCTGGGCTAAACCTAAACGTTCAGGGTTTTCAACGATCATCAGGCTGGCGTTTGGTACATCAACTCCAACTTCAATAACCGTGGTGGCAACCAGCAGTTGAACTTCACCGCGTTTGAAGGCGTCCATCATATCCTGCTTTTCTTGCGCTTTCATACGGCCATGAACTAGACCAATATTCAGCTCCGGCAGTGCTATTTTTAGCTCTTCCGTTGTCGCTTCTGCGGCCTGAGCCTCCAGCACTTCGGATTCTTCAATTAGTGTACAAACCCAGTAAGCCTGACGGCCTTCCTGCTTACAGGCATCCCTCACTCGGCTGATAATATCTTCTCGTCGGGAGTCAGGAATGGCGACGGTGGTGACTGGTGTACGACCCGGTGGTAGTTCATCAATGACTGAAGTATCCATATCGGCATAGGCCGTCATTGCCAGCGTGCGGGGAATAGGGGTAGCGGTCATGACAAGCTGATGAGGGTGAAACCCTTGTTCCTCACCTTTCTCCCACAGAGCCAGCCGTTGATGTACGCCAAAGCGGTGTTGCTCATCAATAATCACCAGTGCCAGACTGGAGAATTTCACCTGTTCTTGGAAAATTGCGTGCGTACCGACAACCATGGATACGTCACCGGCAGCGATGGCAGTCATCTGCTGTTGACGAGCCCTACCCTTTTGCTTACCGGCCAACCAGCCCACGTTAATACCCAGCGGTTCAAACCACTGGCGGAAATTATTGGCATGTTGCTCTGCCAGCAATTCGGTTGGTGCCATCAGGGCAACCTGCTTGCCGTTTTCAATGGCAATCAGCGCAGCCAGTGCGGCAACCAGCGTTTTACCTGAACCGACATCGCCTTGTACCAGACGCATCATTGGCACCGGTTTTGCCATATCCTGTTCAATATCAGTGACTACTCGGCTTTGAGCACCGGTAGGTTTAAACGGCAGGGAAGCCAGCATTTTTGATTTTAAGCTGCCATTGTTGGTTAGTGGCCAAGCGCTATAGCTTTGGGCTCCAGCTCGTGCGGCCAACATACTCAAATTATGCGCCAGTAGTTCTTCCATAATCAGACGGCGCTGGGCAGGGTGGCGCCCTTGCTCCAGATCGGTAAGCTGAGTGTCTGGTGGTGGACGATGCAGTACGCTTAACGCATCCGGCAGGCTCATCAGATTACCACTCAGTTCCGAAGGAAGCAGTTCGCTGATAGCGCAGGTTTCCAGCAGCTTCAGTGCCTGATCCGTCAGCTTACGCAACGTTGCCTGACGTACACCTTCGGTGGTGGAGTAGACTGGTGTTAGCGTCTCTTCCAGTTGAATCGCGCCGAAATCGCCTTGAATGCTATACTCCGGGTGGATTATCTCAGCGTTATGGCTACCGCGTTTCACCTCGCCATAGGCTTTTACCCGTTTGCCGGCAGACAGGCTATTTTTCATCGCCGCATTAAAGTTAAAGAATCGCAGGGTTAGCACGCCCGTGCCATCGGTAATTTGGCAGGTTAGCATCCGGCGGCGACCAAAGGCGATATCGCTACGGATCACTTCCCCTTCTACGGTAACGTGTAAACCGGGAAGTAAGTCACCGATAGGATAGAGTTTGGTGCGATCTTCATAGCGAAGAGGAAGATGGAACAGCAGATCTTGAATGGTAAACAGACCAATTTTGGCCAGTTTTGCAGCCTGACTGGCACCAACCCCCGAAAGGGTATTCAGCGGTACAGCATCCAACAGGCGGCCTTTCATATCAGGCCTCTTGGGCTTTAGGTTTCAACGCTTGCATAGCGGTCCACCAGGCTTCATCGGCAACGATTTCACCATTGTCATCAATATGCGGGCGAGGCAGGTTTTTACGTTTGGCAACGTTAGCCAACACCGGGTAACCACCTTCAAACAGGAAACGCTGCTGTTCATGATAGCTTAGCGGACTGCCTTCTCGTTGATACATACCGGCCGCTTGGCGTTGACGTTGCGCTTCATACAAAATCAGCGCGGAGGCGACAGAAACGTTCAGCGACTGAACCATACCGATCATCGGAATAATAATATCGCTATCGGCGAGTGCCAGCGCTTCGGCGGTAATGCCGGTTTTTTCCTGACCCAACAGAATACAGGTTGGCAGGGTATAGTCGATTTCGCGGAAGTCCACCGCCTTTTCTGACAGATTAGTGGCCAGAATCTGCATCCCTTGTTGCTTCAGATGGCTGACGGCGGAATGAATATCGCGATGGGTTTTGACTTGTACCCAACTGTTGCTGCCAGCGGCGCTGGCAACCTGAGTTTTCATTCGCTCATGGGGCCAGACGGCGTGGACTTCATGCACACCAACGGCATCCGCAGTGCGGATAATGGCGGAGACATTATGAGGTTTGTGTACTTGCTCAAGACAGACGGTTAAATCAATCTGCCTGGTAGCAAGCATATGGCGGATCCGGGCGTAACGTTCGGGCGACATAGCAATTAATTTCGGTTGCGGGTGACTTTAATCACATCCGGCATGATGCGAATTTTACGCATTATATTTGCCAGATGAACGCGGTTGTGAGTGGTTAAACGAATGTAAGCGATATAAACTCGACCATCCTTTTCTTCCGTATTCAGGCTTTGAATATTGGATTTTGCCGAGTTAATTTCAGCGGTCAGATTGGCCAGTACGCCTTGATGATTAAACATCTCGACTTTGATCTCAGCAATAAACTCTTGCTCATTATCTTCTGCCCACTCCACCGCCATGAATTTTTCTGGTTCTTTCTGGTAACCGCGAATGTTACGGCAAGATTCATGGTGAATGACCAAGCCTTTACCCGGACTGACGTGGGCGATTATCGGATCACCCGGAATTGGGCGACAACATTTGGCAAAGGTCAGCAGGATACCGTCCGCGCCGCGAATGGCTAGCTTGCGGCCATTAACTGCCGGTTCATCATCGCTGTTTGAACCATCATTCAGCAGATTTTTGGCGATCATGACGCTCATCACGTTGCCTAAGCCCACTTCGGCCAGTAGATCGTCAAGGGTTGCCAGTTTCAGGCGCTTTAGTTCTCGGCTCAGGTTCTTCGGATCGATATCGGTCACTTTCCGCCCCTGACCCAGCGCATGGTTCAGCAATCTGCGCCCCAGCCCGATAGAGTCATCGCGCTTCAGGTTTTTTAGCATTTGACGGATTTTGGTGCGTGCCTTAGAGCTGACGACAAAATTTAGCCAGGCTGCATTTGGGCGCGCGCCCGGTGCAGTAATAATTTCGACGGTTTGACCGTTATGCAGCTCTTGCGACAGAGGATAAGGTTGGCGATCGACGCGAGCGCCAACGCAGGCATGGCCGATATCGGTATGTACCGCATAAGCGAAGTCGACGGGCGTCGCTCCCGCCTGAAGTTCTACAATGCGGCCTTTTGGCGTAAACACGTAGATTTCATCCGGGAACAAATCGGACTTCACGCTTTCGATAAATTCAAATGAGCTACCGGCGCTTTGTTGTAGCTCTAGCAGGCTTTGCATCCAGCGCTGAGCGCGGATTTGTGCAGCAGTGCCAGACTCACCTTGCTCTTTATATGCCCAGTGAGCCGCCACCCCCATTTCTGCCATTTGGTCCATGTCTTCAGTGCGAATTTGCACTTCAACCGGCACACCGTGTGGCCCAATCAGGGAGGTGTGTAGTGATTGGTAACCGTTGGCTTTTGGAATAGCGATATAGTCTTTTACTCTGCCTGCGCGTGGTTTATACAGGCTGTGAGCCTGACCCAGTGCTCTATAGCAGGTATCGACTTCATTGACGATAATACGAAACGCGTAGATATCCATAATCGAGTGAAAACGCTGCTCTTTATGGTGCATTTTCCGATAGATGGAATAGAGGTGTTTTTCCCGACCGCTAACGCGACAGGGAATACCTGCCTCTTTCAGACGACCATCGATTTCCGACAGAATCTTTTGAATCATCTCCTTACGGTTACCGCGAGCGGCTTTCACCACCTCTTTGAGTACACGATAACGGTTAGGGTAGAGTGCTTCAAAACCAAGCTCTTCCAGCTCGATTTTTAAGTGATGAATCCCGAGACGATGGGCCAGAGGGCTATAGATCTCGAGCGTTTCACGGGCAATGCGCCGGCGCTTGTCTGGACGCAGAGAACCAAGGGTACGCATATTATGGGTACGGTCGGCCAGTTTGATCAAAATGACGCGGATGTCTTGTACCATCGCCATGATCATTTTGCGAAAGTTTTCTGCCTGGGCTTCTTTCTTGTCGCGAAACTTCAGCTTATCCAGTTTGGATACGCCATCCACCAGTTCAGCAACGCTTTTTCCAAAGCGTTGCTCCACGTCCTGATAAGTCACGGACGTGTCTTCGATAACATCGTGTAGCAGCGCAGCTATCAGCGTTTCGTAATCCAGCCGCATGCCAACCAGAATACAGGCCACAGCAACAGGATGAGTGATGTAAGGTTCACCACTGGAACGTGATTGCCCTTCATGGGCATCGCGAGCAACAACGTATGCCTGTTTGAGGCACTCAATTTGCTCATCCGGCAAGTATTGTTTAGCCAGTATGTTAAGGCTTTCAAACAGGTACAAAATAGGTAGCCCTGATTAACGACGGCCTTCAGCAATCGCGGTGACAGCGTGCATTTCTGCGGCATCTTGCTCTTGCTGTTCTTGACGAGCGTGAGAATCCAGAATCTGAGCATTGATCAGACCTTCTTCGATTTCACGCAGTGCGATAACGGTATATTTGTCGTTTTCTTCTGGAACCAGAGAGTCTTTACCCTGAGTCTGAAGTTGACGAGCCCGACGAGCCGCGACCAAAACTAGGTCAAAGCGGTTACCAATTTTTTCAACAGCGTCTTGTACGGTTACGCGTGCCATAAGTGTGTAGCTCCACAGATAAAGAAAGGACTGGGCATAATACTGAAACCTGCTTCAGTCTGCCAATAATTTGCTGATTAATGCTTCATTTCGCATTTTTTGGCGGTCTAAACGCAAACGTTCAGTACGAATGATTGCTTTTAAGTCGTGTAATGCCAAATCAAAGTCATCATTAACGATCAGATAATCATATTCATCATAGTGAGAAATTTCTTGTACTGCTTTATTCATGCGGTTAGCAATAATTTCATCACTATCTTGTCCACGCCCCTGAAGGCGACGAACTAATTCATCTTTCGATGGTGGTAAGATAAAAATGCTGCGGCTTTGCGGCATTTTTTCCCGAATCTGGCGTGCTCCTTGCCAGTCAATATCGAGAAAAACGTCAATTCCCTGAGAGAGAACGCGTTCAATCATTGGTCGGGATGTACCGTAATAGTTACCAAAAACTTCGGCGTACTCTAAAAAAGCCTCTTCTGCGATTAAACGTTGAAACTCATCAACAGAGACGTAATAGTAGTGCTCACCTTCCGCTTCACTAGGGCGTTTATCTCTGGTGGTATGAGAGATAGACACTTGCATATCGTAAGTCGGTTGTGTTTTTAACAGTGCCTGAATAAGGCTGGATTTTCCTGCACCGCTGGGTGCCGAAATAATATAAAGCGTACCTTTAGCCATTATGATGTCTGTTTGCTGTTGTTGAATTATCAGAAAAGAAGAGTGCAAAATCCTTGTTAGTATACACCCCTGCCGTCTGGCTTACATCCTTGTCACACCATAACGGATCAATTTTATTTATTGTTGGGCTGATTCAATGTATTTCGAGCCTTCTCACAAAATAATTATCCGTTGCAGCAAAAATAAATCCTTTTCTCGCGTCTGCTTCCAGAGTGCGCGTTTTGCGCTGTTTTTGACTTCCGTTTCCCATTGAAATAAGGCCTCTTGCATAAAGGGAGAACGAGATGCTTTTTCTTATCAAACTGGTAGTGGGTTGGCTGTTGCTCTATCTGAGTGGCGGTGTAGCCTGGGGGCAAAATTTAGCAGAATGCCCAAAATGGAATAAGGCTCAGGCAGTACGTGAAATTAAAGCATTAGATGCTGAATTACAGCGATGGGATGAGTCGTACTATTTTCAGGGGGTCTCATTGGTTGATGATGATATTTATGACCAGCTATTGTATCAACGACGTCAGTGGGCCAACTGTTTTCCTGAGTTCGTTGCAGAGAAAAGTGTATTTGGTGAAGAGCGTAAAAACTTGCCTCTGCTCCATCCCATCGTACAAACCGGGCTGATAAAATTGGATGACAAGCAGGCGGTTATGGGCTGGATGCAATCTCGCTCCAACCTATGGATACAGCCAAAAATTGATGGCGTCGCGGTTACGCTGGTGTATCAAAATGGTCATTTGGTGTCTGCCATTAGTCGGGGGGATGGTATTAAAGGGGAAGACTGGACCGCCCACGCCCTGAATATCAACGGCATTCCCCGCCGGATTAGCACGGATCTATCTCGAGTCGTGGTGCAAGGCGAGTTGTTCTGGTATCTGGAAAATCATATTCAACATCGCGATGGTGGCTTGAATGCCAGAGCCAAAGTGGCTGGAGCGATGATGGCAAACGCGTTGTCGGCACAGGCGGTGGCGAATATTGTTTTTTGGGCTTGGGACTGGCCAGAGGGGCCGGAGGATATGACATTCCGTCTGCAACAGCTAAAAAGAATGGGGTTTGAGTATGGTCCAGACGATACCCATCCGGTGGCGAATGTTGATGAGGTGCAAAGTTGGTATCAATACTGGTTTGATAATCCTTTGCCGTTTGCCCGGGATGGCGTGGTGATTCGGCAGGGGACACGTCCATCCGGTGCCAACTGGCGTGCTCAACCGCCTCTTTGGGCCGCTGCATGGAAATACCCGACAGAAAAGGTGATTGCCGAGGTTCAGGCCATCCATTTCAACACTGGGCGCACTGGCCGAATTTCAGCGGTGGTGCAGCTAAAGCCGGTCAGAATTGATGACAAAACGGTACGCCGAATCTCTTTGGGATCGATAGCCCGCTGGAAAGCCTGGAATATCGTTCCCGGCGATCGAGTCGCAGTGACATTAGCAGGTCAGGGGATCCCGAAACTGACAGAGGTTGTGTGGCGCGTAGCCGAGAGAACGATGCCCGAGATTCCGGATAAAGCGCAGCATCATCCTTTAAGCTGTTGGAATGCTGAAGGGGAATGTGAGCCGCAGTTTTTAGCCCGACTAGTTTGGCTTGGCGGCAAAAAAGGGCTAAATCTGAAAGGGATAAGCCAGAAAACGTGGCAACGATTATTGATTGCCGGAAAGGTCACGGATTTAGCATCGTGGCTCTGGTTGTCAGAAGCCGATCTTCTGACACTATCAGGTTTTGGTAAGATAAGTTCTCAACGAATGTTACAGCAGATTGCTTTTGCCCGTCAGCGAGATGCAGCCCAGTGGCTGGCAGGGCTGGGGATGACGTTTATCTCTCCAGAAATGATGAGAAAAGTCGGTTGGGATAACTTATTGAGCTGGACAGAAGTCGACTGGCAGCAGCATGGCGGATTGGGAGATAAAGGTGCTAAGCGGGCGGTAGAATTTGTTCACTATCCGCCGTTGTTGGCTTTGATTGAGAGGCTTAAAGCTGCTGGCGTTCAGGGATTTTAGCGTAAGGTATCATTGATGAGGTTATTAACTTCTTGATGCATGTAGCAGGCATTTTCGCCATAAGCGACAAGCTTTTCGCTGAGTTGCGGAGTTTGATCAACGGGTAGATAGCCCTGACTGCGCCAGTAGCTATTTGCTTGAGCCAGAGATACTAGGCTGGTGTGTTGAAAGCCTTGCTCTAGAGCATTTCCCTTCGCGGAGGTAAACAGTGTCTTACCCACTCCCAACCCCTGAGCCTCCGGAGAAATAGCGCAGTCATGCACAAACCAACTGTCGGCTTCCACAGGCAAGCTATTGAGCATGCCATCAAGGGATGGTGGAAAAGTCCGGATCCACGGATAAGAAACTAGATAGCCCAATAAGCGGTTTGGCATGGCGGCAACCCAGCAGGTTTCTGCGGACAGTTCTAGACGATTTTCAAAAAACTCGGGACTTTCCAGAATATCGGATGGATAGACTGAGGCCTGAATATCAAGAATGGCGTCCAAATCAGACGGATTCATACTGCGAATATGGTAAAACACGAAAAAGCCTTTATAAATTAATTTGATGGGTAATTGCGCAGGCCAGTATACCTGATTATGGCGGCAGTTTGGACTGGGTGAGCAACATTTCTCTTTTTTAATAACCATAAAGCGAAACCAAATGATTTCGCTTTATGGTTACTTTTCAGTGGATTTAGCCATTGGCCCGCTTCCCGGAAATCTTTTTCGCACCAACGCAAAGAACACGGGTACAAAGAAGATTGCTAGGAAGGTCGCGGTTACCATGCCGCCCAGTACGCCGGTACCAACGGCGTGTTGACTGCCGGAACCTGCCCCATTGCCAATAGCCATTGGCAGAACTCCGAACATAAAGGCCAGTGAAGTCATAAGAATAGGGCGCAGTCGATAGCGGCAGGCTTCGAGAGTGGCGGTGATAAGATCTTTACCACTACGATTCAGGTCATTGGCAAATTCTACAATCAGGATGGCGTTCTTCGCCGATAGCCCAATGATGGTCAGAATCCCTACCTGAAAGTAGACATCGTTTTCCAGCCCACGTAGCAAGGTGGCACAAATAGCGCCAAAAACCCCCAGTGGAACTACGAGCATAACGGAGAATGGAATCGACCAACTCTCATACAGAGCCGCCAGACAGAGAAATACCACTAACAGAGAAATCGCATATAACGCGGGTGCCTGAGAGCCAGATAAACGTTCCTGATAGGACATGCCGGTCCATTCAAGGCCAAAGCCCTCAGGCAACTGAGCTACCAGCTTATCCATGGTGTCCATCGCCGTACCGGTACTGATACCTGGCGATGCCTCACCCACAATTTCTACTGCGGAGCTGCCGTTATAGCGTTCTAGTCGCGGTGAGCCATAAGTCCACTTAACGGAAGCAAACGCCGAGAAGGGAACCATTGCGCCACTGCTGTTATTCACGTACCAGTGGTTGATATCTCCCGGTTGCATACGATAGGGCGCATCACTCTGAACGTAAACTTTTTTCACCCGACCACGGTCAATAAAATCATTAACGTAAGTGGAACCCCAAGCGGTTTTCAAGGTGCTGTTAATATCATCAATGTTAACCCCCAGTGCCTGAGCTTTTCGCTGATCGATATTAACCTGTAATTGCGGGCTGTCATCCAGACCATTATGACGAACCCGTGTCAGACTGGGTTCTTTAGCTGCTAATTGCAGCAGGGTGTCACGGGCCTTTATCAGAGCGTCATGGCCTAATCCAGCATGGTCTTCTAACTCCACATCAAAACCGGATGAGCTACCTAAGCCAGAGATGGCAGGAGGGCTACTGGCGAAAACTCTGGCTTCAGTAATTTGGCTAAATGCTTTAGTGGCTCGTTCAATAATGGCAAAAGAGCTGTCTTTTGAGGCGGTACGCTCTTTCCAGTCCTGTAATCGAACAAACATTCGTGCGACGTTTTGTCCATTACCACCAGGACCGGCACCGACGATGGAAAACACAGAGCGAACGTTTTTCTTCTCGTCTTCCATCAGGTATTTTTCAACTTTCTCTACCACTTTTAGCGTTTGCTGCTGGGTGGATCCCACCGGTAGCTGAATTTGCGTCATGAATACGCCGCGATCTTCCAGCGGCAAGAACGAGGTCGGGAGCTTCATAAATAGCCAAGCCATACCGCTAATAATCAGGATATAAACCAGAATAGTACGGCTGCTGTGTCGAATAACTTGGGCTACGCCTCGCTCATATTTGCTGGCGTTGCGTTCAAAAGAGCGGTTAAACCAGCCGAAGAAACCGCGTTTAGCATGGAGGTGGCCCTGAGGGATAGGTTTTAGCATGGTGGCACAAAGTGCCGGTGTTAGAACCAATGCCACTAAAACCGACAGCACCATGGCGGAAACGATGGTGATAGAGAATTGCCGGTAAATCGCACCGGTGGTACCGCCCATAAAGGCCATCGGAACGAAAACGGCAGACAGAACCAGCGCGATCCCTACCAGCGCACTCTGAATTTGTCCCATTGATTTTCGGGTTGCTTCTCGGGGAGGTAGCCCTTCAATCGCCATTACCCGCTCTACGTTTTCCACCACGACGATGGCGTCATCCACCAGCAATCCAATTGCCAGCACCATGGCAAACATGGTTAAGGTGTTTACGCTAAAGCCAAAGGCATACAGGATGGCAAAAGTACCCAACAACACCACCGGTACGGCGATAGTTGGAATCAGTGTGGCACGGAAATTCTGTAAAAACAGATACATCACCAGAAACACCAGTAAAATAGCTTCCAGTAACGTTTTGACGACGTCTTTTATTGATGCCTGAACAAACGGCGTAGTTTCATAGGCATATTCGGCTTTGAGTCCGTGGGGGAAGTAAGGGGAGAGTTCCTCTATTTTCTGTTTTACCAGTTTATCGGTTTCTAATTCGTTGGCTCCGGAAGCCAGTTTTATTCCCATACCAAAAGCAGGCATACCGTTATAACGGCTTAAGTAATCATAATTTTCTGCTCCCAGCGCTACGGTAGCGACATCTGCTAGGGTAACGACAGAACCATCCTGATTAACTCTTAGAGTAATAGCGCGAAACTGTTCGGGGGTTTCTAGCTGCGCTTGAGCATTCATGGTGGCATTTAATGCCTGTCCGGGTACGGATGGCGTACCGCCAACCTGACCTACGGCTATTTGCTGGTTTTGGGAAGAGATGGCATCAACCACATTTTTGGTGGTCAGGCTGTAGTTAACCAGTTTGTTGGGGTCAAGCCAGATGCGCATAGCGTATTGTGAACCGTAGGCATCGACGCCACCGACACCATTAATTCGGCTCAGTGGGTCTTGCAGATTACTGGCGACATAGTCGGAAATATCCTGCCGATCCATGCTGTGGTCCGTTGAGACAAACGCCACGGTCATTAGGCTGCTGTCGCCAGATTTTGATACGGTAACCCCCTGTTGTTGCACGTCTTGAGGGAGCTTTCGGGTGGCGCTCTCTAACTTATTTTGCACCTGCTGCATGGCTTCATTGGGGTCAGTTCCTGCCGTAAAGGTCAATGTCACCGAGGCGCTACCGGTACTGCTGCTTTGGGATGACATATACAGCAGATTGTCCAGACCGGTCATACTCTGTTCGATAATTTGCGTAACTGAGTTTTCCAAGGTTTGAGCTGAAGCGCCGGGGTAACTGGCAGAGATTCTAACTGTCGGTGGCGCGAGGTTAGGGTATTGTTCTACTGGCAGAGAATTGAGGGCGAGCAGACCTGATAGGCTGAGAATAATCGCAATAACCCAGGCAAAAATTGGGCGATCGATAAAAAAGTTAGCCATGAACAGCGCCTCTCATACGTTAACTCTCTGTTTTTTGAAGTTTGGTGAACCGTGGAGAAAAGGACGGCAATATTAACGTATCTTAACCTGTTAATGAGAGGGAAAGGTGGAGAAAAGATGGAGATACTGTAAAGAAGTGTTGTATATCCCGATACTGAGTCTAGTATTGCAAAATGTTAAATAGACAGCTCTGAGAATTAAGGTCTATAGTTGTCATTGTTTCTGATTAGCGGAGTTGTTTATTAGTGGCTTCTACTATTTATGATATAGCCAGACTGGCAAATGTCTCAAAATCGACGGTATCCCGCGTATTAAACAAGCAAACTAACATTTCAGATGAAGCGAGAGATCGCGTGTTGAAAGCCATCGAACAGGTGAATTATCAACCGAATAAGCTGGCGCGAGGTCTCACTTCTTCAGGTTTTGACGCTATTATGGTGATTTCAACACGTTCAACGAAAACCACTTCAGGTAATCCTTTTTTCTCTGAAATTTTGCATGCAATTGCATCACGTTCAGAAGAGGAGGGTTTTGACGTTATTTTGCAAACCACTAAAAATAGTCAGGAAGATCTGGAAAAGTGCATCAGTAAAATCAGACAGAAAATGATAAAAGGTATCATTATGCTGAGTTCCCCTGCCGATGAATCTTTTTTCCGTGAATTGGACAGTTATGATGTCCCAGTGGTGGTGATCGGTAATGTGGAAGGTCAGTACCGCAATGTTTACTCGGTAGACACTGATAATTTTCAGGACAGCTATCGCCTGACCGAATGTTTGATTAAGCAGGGACATCGGAAAATTGCCTGTTTGCATGCCTCACTGGATTATCATGTTTCTATAGACCGTCTGGCGGGATATAAAGCCTGTTTGCAGGCGCATAATTTACCGCTTAATTCTCACTGGATTCAGGACGGCGGCTATACTACAGAGAGTGCTTATACTGCGGCGATGAAACTTATTTCTCAAGAAGATGCGCCTACTGCGGTATTTGCCACTGACGGCCTAAAAGTGATGAGTATTTATCGGGCGGTTTATGACAGGGGCCAAATCATTCCTAATGATATTTCCGTGATTGGTTACAGCAATGACAATATCTCAATGTTGTTGTCACCACCATTAAGCGGAATTGAAGTACCTACCCGTGAATTAGGCTGGACGGGCAGCGATATTTTGTTTGATAAAATCTCAGGTAAAGAGCACATTGCGGCTAAAACGTTAGTACCAACCCATCTGGCACTGGCTCGCTCTGTGCTGGCGCAGAAAGAGTAATGGGTTCCTGCCAATAGCTAGTTATTGGCAGGAGAGGGTCGTTTATCTATCTGTGGCATTAAAAACTATAACTAATCCCTACGCCAGTATAATGATATTTAGTTTTCCCCGCCGCATCATCCGCAATGTGGTCGTGCAATTGCAACTCATAGGCATATTCCAACGATACGGCAAAACCATGAGGTAATTCCTGATTCAGCAGTAAGCCAAATCTGGTGTCGGTTTCCTTTTCCCGTACACCGCGATCTTCATTGTAGTGGTAGGTATCCAGCGTGCGACGAGCATAAGGGACAACTTCTGTGGCTCCCGCTGACCAAGTGTTAAAGGTTAATGGAACATAAGCCCGCACTTCCTGTTGGGCATATTCACCGCGTTGGCTATCACCCAAGTTCCATCCGCGTTTCAGGTAGTAATTTACCTGTAGGGCGACGGTATCGTTAAAGGCGTATTTCAGGCCAGTTTCTCCCTCAAGCTCTTTATCTAGATAGCCATTACCTTCGGTATGATTGTAATAGTTAAATAATGCTGCCCAGCCGTTATAGCTCAGTTTTGGCGTAATCGTGACGCGCCAGTCCGGCTGAATAGTATAACGTTGCGTATTTCCCGGTGAATTTTTCCCATCTTCTTCATAATGCCAAACATAGTTACGGAATCCGAGCATTAAACCCAGCGCGTAATCTTGATCATCAATAAATTGATAATGACCATCCAACTCATATTGATCGAACCAATCGGTACGGTTCTGGCTGCTGTAATCAACCCCCTGATCTTCCTGGTAAAAAGACCCGTAGATATCCCATTTACCATAAGACATATTCAAATAGACTGTTGGCTCAAAGGCACCATCTTTGTCACCCTGACCTTCTACGTTTTCAGTTTCAATCATGGCACCGATTTTTTTGCGCCACTGATTTTTGTCATTGTTTTCGCTAGAGTCCAAAGCAGCATCAGTGGATAAGGTCGTATCTTGATGAGGTTCCAGTGCCGCCGTTTCTACCGCTTGAACAGAGGAAAGTGGTAACAAAAGCCCAAGTAATAAACCCGTTTTTTTCATTATAAATCCCTGTAATATATTAATATGATTTTTTAAAACTTATTCAGTGCACAATAATCCCCAGCCGGATTTTGGCTGTAAACAGGCACTTTCCTTAATTAATTCTGATTGTGTGTTGTATTGTCAGAGTGCTTTATTGGTGAATGACCTCCTCACTGTCAGGATCGAAGAAATGGCATTTATCCATGTCAAAATTCAGACTGATATGTTGCCCGGCGTGACGGTCATTTTTAGCATCGGCGCGAACCACTAATTCGTGGCCACCGACGGTGCAATACAACATGAACTCTGCACCGGTTAATTCAGCAACTGAAATGGTGGCGGCAATGCCCTGCTCGGATTGTTCTGAGTTGAATATATCTTCAGGCCTGATACCCAAAATTACGCCACGGCGCTGGTAATTTTTAGCCGTCAATACGCTGTATTTATCCTCAGGGATGGCTATACGTAAGCTTTCTGTAACGAAGTAATGACCATCAATGGCACCGCGCAGGAAGTTCATTGAGGGGGAACCGATAAAACCGGCGACAAACATATTACAGGGGTGGTTATAGACAGATTTAGGGGCGCCCACCTGTTGAATTATGCCGTCTTTCATAATCACAATGCGTGTAGCCATGGTCATGGCTTCGGTTTGGTCGTGTGTGACGTAAATCATGGTGGTATCCAGCTTGCTGTGCAGTTTGCAGATTTCTGCCCGCATCTGTACTCGCAGTTTTGCATCAAGATTGGATAGCGGCTCATCCATCAAGAACACTTTAGCGTCGCGTACAATCGCCCGGCCTAAAGCAACCCGCTGGCGCTGACCGCCAGAAAGTGCGCTGGGACGACGTTTGAGATACTCTTTCAGCCCTAGAATTTGTGCGGCATAAGCAACCCGACGATCGATTTCATCGCGTGCGACTTTCTTCATTTTCAGGCCAAATGCCATGTTGTCGTACACTGACATGTGGGGGTAGAGCGCATAGTTTTGAAACACCATCGCGATACCGCGATCTTTGGCTGGGATGTCATTCATTCGAACGTCATCAATCAGTAAATCACCGCCGGAGATATCTTCTAGACCGGCAATCATACGTAATGTTGTGGACTTACCACAGCCGGATGGCCCAACAAAAACGATGAATTCTTTGTCTTCAATTTCCAGATTGAAGTCTTTTACAACATGGACCTTGTTGTCATAAATTTTCTGCAGATGTTTTAATGAAATATGGGACATAGAGCAGTTCCTTAGGTACGAGTAGACAGCGATGCAGCATGACGATCCCACAGGGTTTGCAGCGCGTTCATATTCAAATATTGGGTAGAAGGAATTAACCAGTCGGCGTGTGTAAGCGCTTGCCCAACGCCGATAGCTAACATACCGCTGGCTTTTATGGCTTCAATACCGGCTTGGGCATCCTCAATGCCGATAGCGCGAGACGGGTCGATTCCCAATCCGGCACAAGCGGTGAGGAAGATTTCCGGGTCAGGCTTTGAGTGTTGAATCTTGTTGGCATCAGCACAGAAATCAAATTGACTGGTCAGGTGCAGCGCCGCCAGAACCTGCGGCGCGTTACGCGAGACGGAAGCCAGCCCGATACGAATTTGCTGTTGGCGCAGCTCTTTCAATAAGTCGCTGATACCGGGAAGAATAGCCGCAGGAGAGAGTTGATCCAGCAGGGCAACATAGATCTGGTTTTTACGTTCGGCTAATTGATTTATCTGTTCTGTGGAAAAGTCGAAGCGTTTGCCGCCGTGAACCAAAATACGGTGTAAAGAATCCAGTCGACTAATTCCTTTAAGCTGTTCGTTAAACTGCTCGTCGATATCAATACCAATTTCACCGGCAATTTTCTGCCAGGCAATAAAATGGAAATGGGCAGTATCGGTGATGACACCATCCAGATCGAAAATTACGGCTTCAAGTTTCATTATTTTTTTCCTGCCAGCAAGGCTGCAACGTTACGGGCTGTTTGCTCCACATTGTGGTAAGCGTTGGCAAATAGCGTTTCGGATGGGAGCAGTGCGGGAATGGTGGGGAATATGGCATCAAAACCATGCTGATACAGCGGAGCCAGATCGCTGCCTACGCTACCGCAAATAGCAATGGTGCGGGTTTTAGCGGTTGCGTAACGCAATATTCCAGAAGGGCCTTTACCGGACAGCGTTTGTCCATCCATTCTTCCTTCGCCGGTGATCAGAATATCGGCATCGGCACAGGCGGTTTTTAAGCCGATGGATTCAAAGATCAGTTCTGCGCCGCTTCTTAGTTGCGCTCCGGTAAACAGCATCAGGGCTGCACCCATGCCTCCTGCAGCACCGGCTCCGGGAATGTCTTTTACACTACGGCCCAGCGTACTTTCTGCGATGCGATAAAAATGGGCCATGTTGCGATCGGCTTTTTGGCACAGCGAAGGGTCTAATCCTTTTTGTGGACCAAACACATAGCTACAGCCAGACTCCCCCAACAGCGGGTTATTCACATCGGCAGCGACGGTAATCGTGATCAGCGATAGTCGGGGATCGCGGTTTTGACTGTCGATGGTATGAACCTGCGCTAGAGCATTTCCATCCGGTCGTAGTAGCGCTCCGCTGGCGTTATAAAAGCGATAGCCCAGGGCACTGGCCATGCCGATACCGCCGTCATTAGTGGCACTACCGCCGATACCAATGACGATATTTTTGACGTTCATATCAAGGGCTGCACGAATTAGCTCCCCCAGCCCTTGGCTGGTGGCCTGCCAGGGATCGCGTTCTTTGACCGGAACTAAATGCAGGCCGCAGGCTTCTGCCATTTCAATAAAAGCCGTATTCCCGTATGGCGTCACGGCCATATTGGCGTTAACTTGCTCAAAGCGAGGTCCACAAACTCGCTGGGTGGTAAATATGGCATTGGTCTGCCGCCCCAATATTTTCAGGGTTCCTTCTCCACCATCAGCGATAGGTAGCAGGCAATATTCGGCGTGAGGCAAGATGCTGTGAAAACCGGTATGAATGGCGGAGGCAACTTGTTCTGCTGTCAGACTCTCTTTATAAGAATCAGGTGCAATGACAATTTTCATTGTTTTCATTCCGGTTTATGGTGGATGGCTGGGTGATGGTATGGGCCTGACCGGCGATATAAATCGTCAAGGGCTGAGATAAAACACCATCAATTTGTATTTGGTCATGCGTCAGGGTGAAGTGCAGTTGCTGTCCACGCCAGTTAAGTGGAAAACGTAAGTGCTGCCACTGCGTTGGCAATTGGGGGTTAAGATGTAATTCACCTTGCTGGTAATGCAGTCCGGCAAAGCCGAAGAGTACGCCCAGCCAGATAGCACCAAGGGCTGCGGCATGAATACCCTCGTCAGAGCTATGGGGAACCGGGCCTAAATCTATCAGGCAAGCCTGTTGATAGAATTGATAAGCCAATTCAGACTGTTGCCCTTGGCTGGCAATAATGGCGTGAATCGCTTTACTCAATGACGAATCATGAATGGTACGCGGTTCGTAATAGTTAAAGTTGGCGGCTTTGACTTGAGCATCAAACAGTTCCGGCAATAAGTGCAGCAGCATAATCACGTCCGCCTGCTTGAGAATTTGCATCTCATTAACTTCAGCGCGCGAGTAATCCAGCAAAATGGATTGGGAGCCCTGACGTGCTTTATAGCGGTTCAGATCGATAGTAGGTTTGCTGAAGAAGCTGTCATCCTGTGGGATCACGAGATGGTCATTAGGTTTCGGTAGGTAGAGGCGATGAAGAAAATCGTTAGCCTGCTTTTCAAATGCCGTATCGATTTTTCCATATTGCTGCATAAAGGCCAAAGCCTGCTGCACATTGTAGTGAGCCATGTAGTTGGTATAGGCGTTGTTATCAATGTGCTCGGTATACTCATCGGGGCCGATAACATCGAGAATTTCCCAGCGGTCATTCACTTCGGTCGCGCGACTGAGCCAGAATTCTGCGGTTTTTTGCAGCAGGGTCACCCCCTCTTGCTGCATAAATTCATGATCGTGGGTTGCCTGATAGTAACCCACAGTAGCATAGGCAATATCTGCAACAATATGGTGTTCCGCAATGGCCGAGGCTACGCGTTGGCGCAGACCGGTACGAATATTGATAGCGGCGAATTCAGGTGTTTCTTCCTCTCCACTAAAGGCGCTCTCCCAAGGGAATAGCGCGCCGTGATAGCCGTTGCGACGGGCTTTTTCTTCTGCTTGTTGTAGATGTAGATAGCGATAGCGCAGTAACTGGCGGGCAATTTGTGGCTGAGTTAACAGATGGAACGGCAGCAGGAAAATTTCCGTATCCCAAAACACATGGCCTTTATAGCCTTCACCGGTTAAACCTTTTGCGGCAATACTGCATAGTTCGCTGTGTGTCGGGGTCATGCCGGCTAAGTGATAGAGCGCGAAGTCCAATGCCTGCTGATCCTGCGGCTGGTCGCTGGCTAATTCAACGCGGGTTTTCTGCCAGTAGGTTTGCCAGCATTGTTCTGAGCGAGAAGCGATGGAGCTATAGCCATGTTGAAGCTGTTGTTTCAGATGATTCAGACAATCGGCAGCGAAGGTTTCAGCGCAATAGTCATTGTCCAGTGAGCTGGCAACCCAGCTAATTTTGCTCATCTGAAAAGTGCAGTTACTCTCCAGATTCACATCAATATGCTGCATCAGCCGACGATTTTTAGCCGAAAAACTGCTGTGGATGTTATCCGGTAGCTGGCAATAGCTGGTGATGACTACTTCTTGCTGGTTATCGGTGGTGCGGTAGCACCCTTGTAGATACTGTTGCTCAAACACCCGAACCTGCGTTTCGTTCAGATGCTGTCGACCAAAGTTAGTCTGTGTGGCGTCAATGCCGGTCATAATTTGTAGGTGACATGGCATATCAAGGGCGGTGATTTCAAGCTGAGCGATCACTAATTGCAACGGTGTGGCTGCAATCTGGCGTCGGCTAATAATGCGATAACGTCCGCCGAATGGGGATTGCCACACTAAATCTCGCAGTAGTTCGCCGTTTTTCATCTTCAGTTCACGGCGGTATTCAACAATGGTTCCGGCTAATAGTGAGAAAATTTCACCGTTTAGCTCAATGCGCATGCCAATAATATCCGGCAGATTGACCAGTTCATTAATTTCATCAACTGTTGCGCGATGATAAATACCCGCCAGATACATTCCCCGTACCTGCTCAGTATAATCTTCCTCATGGCTGGCCCGGATACCCAGATAGCCATTTCCTCCCGCCATTAAACTGGCGTACTTATTCAAAAAGTGAGGATCAAATCCGTGTTCCGTTAAGGTGCCGGGATAACTCATAGATAGATACTCTTACGCTGTTCTGCCGCTTGATAAATAGCATCAACCAGCTTTTGGATAATGTAGCCTTGTTCACCGTCGGCAATATTGGCCGGGTTACCAAGCACTCGTTCAACAAAGGCCTCCATACTTTTGTGGTGGCGTAAATCGTCAGCTTTTTCACGTTGATACAACGTTAATAGCTGACCGCCATCATCGGTATAGATATGGGCAGGAAACAGGGTGGCTCCGGCACGATCGCCACAAAACTCAACGTTCATCACCGATTGCGGTTGAATATTGAGAGCAAAGGAGGTTTCAAGACGCAGAATGCTGCCGCTGGTAAATTCCAGAGTGGCAAACAGCGCATCTTCCACGGTAAAGCGAGAAGGATCCCATTGACCAAACTGACCGTTGTTTTTCACCGTGCCAATCTTTTGATACATATGGGCATCCACTTTATATACCTGCGGAAAACCCAACACGAACATTGCTGCATCCAGCATATGAATACCAATATCGATCAGCGGGCCGCCGCCCTGCTGGGTTTTATCGGTAAATACGCCCCAGCCGGGAACGCCGCAGCGGCGTAGCGCTTTGGCGTTAGTGACATAGACTTCACCCAATTCACCGCTAGCGACGCTACCGCGTAGCAAGCGTGCATCATCAGCAAAGCGATGGTGAAAATCATAGGCGAGTACTTTTTGCGTCTGTGTTGAGGCCTGCCACATTTGGTAGGCCTGATCGGGAGTCATGGCCGGTGGTTTCTCACACATGACGTGGCAGCCGTGATGCAATGCCTGTAGTACGTGCTCACAGTGCATTTTGTTTGGTGTACAGACGCTAACCAAATCGGGCTTTTCCGCCTGATACATGGCTTCGCTATCGGTGTAATAACGTGCAATGCCGTTACGCTCAGCAAACTCTTTTGCGCGTTCAGTCTGGCTGTCAACTACAGCCACCAGTTCAAGTTCTGGCCGCGAGGCGTAGTAGGCGACATGGACTTTTTCTGCCACTTGCCCGCCGCCAATCAGCGCGACTTTTAGTTTTTTGCTCACCCGGTTTCGCTCCTGTTTTACGTATTGGTAAAATTACAGCGTGCGTAAATGCTTCAGGGATTGCTGATAGGCGGCTGCCGGATCTTCAGCACGAATACGGCACTCATAGACGATATAGCCGTCGTAACCGTCACGACGCAGCTGGTCAAAATGAGTTTTAAAATCGATGCTGCCGCTACCCGGTTGATAGCGATGGTTGTCAGCGATATGCACGTGGCCGAGGAGGTCGCGATGCTGGTGAAATGCTGCGCTCAGATCGTCTTCTTCAATATTCATATGGTAAAAATCGCCAATGATTTTGACGTGCTTGAGCTGATTTTCTTCGATATAGCGACGAGCATCCGCCAGCGTATTGATCATATGATCTTGATAACGATTGAGCGGTTCCAAATAGACGGTAGTTCCGGTACGGGCTGCGACTTTATCTAAATAGCATAGGGAATCGCTGATGGCTTTGCTGTCACCTTCTTTACTGCGAGGAGAGGTCATTGGTGGTAGACGGTAAGTAAACATTCCCCAGGCTGCGGGTACAATAATGCCTTTACCGCCAACGGCTGATAGCGCTTCCAGAATTTTTTCAATTTGTGCCAAACCATTGAGGCGACGCTCTTCAATAAAGTCGCCGATCCAGCCATCATAACCACCGCAGGCGGTGATAACTGGTAATCCCGTTTCTGCGATAGCCTGTTTCACTTCCTCCAGATGATTGACTAACAGTTTGCCGTCAATTTCAAACCCATCGAAGCCCATATTCTTAATGAAGGCGAATTTTTCTTTAATATTTTCAGGGAAAAAAGCCTGATTTTGTGTACCGATTTTCATAGTAAAGACCTTGATTAATATTTGATTAGTCAGTGAGTTAGAATTCAATACCCATCTTGATACTCAGATCTGGGTGCCGATCGACAAACTTCATATAGCTGTCCGGGCTATCGCTGAAGCTGACAACCGGATCGATCAGATCTTCACAGTTCAGATAACCATTCATTAGCAATTGCCAGCAGGTTTCTTCGATACGTTTACGGCTCCAGCGAGGATAGTCTGGGTTAGGTTCGCTACTGGCGCGGGAGAAAATGATTTTGGCATTATTGAAGTGGGCTTCTCGGCCGAGGTTAAAACCATCGGGGAAAGGTTTGGCAAAGGCGACATAAGAAATAGTGCCGCCGTAGGCGATACCGCGTAGGGCAGCCTGAAGCGCCTCTGAGTTACCGCTGGTTTCGATAATGACATCGGCACCCAGTTTGCCGGTCAGCTTTTTAATCTCCAGCCCGATATCGGTACCGATAGGGTTGAAGCAATAGTCTGCGCCATGTTTACGGGCAATTGTGCAGCGGTGCTCCAGTGGATCGACGCCAATGACGACGGATGCCCCCGCTTTTTTCGCTAATTGCAATGCGATTTGGCCGATAGCACCCAAACCAACCACCACCACAAAATCACCAACGCGTACGTTCGCATCGCGCACACCGCTCATGGCGAACTGTGCCGGGTCATAACACACCGCGTTTTTCCAACTTGCCCCTGCTGGCATTTTGCGTAGCTTATAGTTATTGACGCCATTGACGATCACCGTCTCTTGTAGTGGACCATAACTGCATACTCGATCGCCCATTTGGTATTCGGTAACTTCGTTGCCCATTTCAACAATGGTGCCAACCACCATATTGCCAAGCTGGAATTTGCCAAATTCAATGCCGCGTGGCGCATCTGCTGGGCGGGGTACAAACATGTTCCACTCGCTGGAAAACTCTTCATCAATAAATGGGCTCACGCCGCGAAAATCCACCGCTTCGGTACCATGTTTTGGCGAACCAAACTCAACGCGGATTTTGACTTCATTGCTGGCTACCGGACGATCCTGATATTCCACTAAGGCAGCTACGCGAGGTTCAGTTGCAATTAACTTTTTCATTCAATAACTCCATTAACTATGTGATGACCGGATTAGCCTTTCACGCCACCGGCAGTCAAATTACCTTTAATAAATCGTTCTGAGAGGGCATACATCACCACCACCGGTAGAGCGGTAGCCAGCGAGGCGGCCATCATGCGGCCCCAGATATAGTCAGGGGTACTGAATAGGGTGTTTAAGCCAACGGGCAACGTGAAATTGGCCGAACTGGACAGGAAAATTGAGGCGAACAGATAGTCGTTCCACGCCACCATAAAGCAGTAGACGAACACGGAAATAATCCCAGAAATCGCCAGTGGTACCGTAATATAGAAGATGATCTGCAGTCGGTTGAGTCCGTCCATCATCGCTGCTTCTTCTATTTCATCCGGTATCGTGTCGAAATAGCTTTTCAGCATAAATACCGCAGTAGGCAGCGTTTGCACCACCATGGTAATGATCAGTGCGGTTTCGGTGTCATAAAGCCCTAAGCTGGAGATGATTTTGAACAGCGGAACCACCAGCAGGATGCCGGAGAACATATAGACGGTATAAAAGCTGGCGTTGATGGTTAGCCGCCCTTTAAAACGTAGTTTTGATAGGGCATAAGCGCCAAGGATGCCAATGAAAACCGCGATGCAGGCTGACGTCATGGAAACCAGAAAACTGTTTTTAAAATAGGTCAGAAACGGGAAGATATCCGGGTTGAAGATATCGATATAGTGCTTCAGCGTCCAATCCTGCGGTAGTAGCGTAGGGTGACGCGCAATCGCCTCTTTAGTGCCTTTGAACGAGGTCATCAGCATAATAAAGAATGGAAATAGCATGGCGGCTAAAAACGCAATCATGCTGATATAGAAGCCCGTTCGCCGTAAGGTATGACGTTTAGTTGCCATTGATGTTTACTCGTTTTCTGGCGATCAGAATGACTAGGAAAATAATGGCAAATAGCACAACTGAAATTGCCGCTGCTTTACCCAGATCATTGAACGCAAAGGCCGTTTTATACAGGTAGACGCCGAGGATATTGACTTTGTTGGTTAACAAATAAACATCGGCAAACATATAGAACATCCAGATAGCGCGCAGAGTAATGACCGTTGCCAGAACCGGCATAATGGCCGGTAGTGTAACGATACGAAAACGTTGCCAGACGTTAGCCCCGTCCATTTCTGCTGCCTCATATAGCGATTTATCAATGGTTTGCAAAATGGCCAGAAAGGAGATAAAGGCATAAGGGAAGTAGCGCCAGATGGCAAAAATCACCACGAGAAAAAAGCTACTGACCGGATTGTCAAACCATAGCGGTGCCTGATCAAAGAGATTGAATACATCGCTGCCCAGATAGTTAACGATGCCATAGCCATTGTTAAACATATATTTCCAGGCAAAAACCAAAGAAATAGAGGGCGTAACATAAGAGAGAATCACCAGCGAACGGGCCGTTCTGCGAAAGCGGAACTCGCGGTTAAAGAACATAGCAACCGCCAGTCCAAGTCCGGTACTGCCCAACACGACTAGCGTGGTATAACCGAACGTTACCCACAGGGAGTGGTAGAAGTCCGGATCGGATAAAATACTGATGTAATTGCTTAATCCGACAAAGCGTTCGCTAATGCGTGGATTAAGAGGAACCTGCAGAAAACTTATCTGCACGTTGGATAACATCGGATATATCACTAAAAGCCCGAGCAGTACCAGACTCGGGGCTAGCAGTAATATGGCAAAAGGCGTATCCGATTGGCTAAAAAAACGCTTCTTCATAGCAATACCTTGGGTGGCTGCGACCAATTAAGGTCGCTGTTGCATCATGGCTTCAATACGCAGTTGAGCTTGAGTCAGGGTGGTATCGACATTTTTCTTACCAACAGTCACGTTATTCACCATCTCGCCAATCACAGCAGAGCCGGTAATGTCACCCATACGGATAAAATTCTTCTCACCGACCGAACCGAATACCTGTACGTTCTTGAATTCATTCACTAGGTCATTGGGGAGTGTGCCGAAAGCTTTAATGACTGGGTTGTTGATATAAGTGGTGTTAGAGGTCACCAGTTTTGTGACCGGCAAAGCGGCTCCCGGTGACATCAGTACCCAGTCGGTGGCGTTATCCGATTGTTCAATAAACTCAACAAACTTTTTGGCTGCTTCAACATTGTTTGATTCAAGACCAGCAGAGATGGTCAGAGACGTGATAGTGCCGTAAACCGCAGGCGTTTTTTCTGTTGGTACGGCAAAGCCGAGGTCTTGTGGGTCGCCATCGGTATATACCGCCGGAAGAATGTAGGTGGAGTAGATTGCCATCGGTACGGTACCGTTCATAAAGGCATCTTTAATTTCCATTACATCGTTAGAGCCTGGCATGGTGTTGTGAGCCAGCTGTTTATAGTAATCCAGAGCCTGACGCATTTGGTTGGTATCAACAGTGATCTTACCGTCAGCATCAAAAATGTTAGCGCTATTGGAAAGTGCGAACTGAGAGAAAGCCTGTTCAGTCATGACGCTTTCTGCGGTAGGCAGGGCAATACCGTACTTTTTCTTTGCCGGTTGAGTAAATTTAGCCGCGATCGCCATCAGCTGTTGCCAGTTTTGCGGCTCAGAAAAGCCCGCCTGTTCCAGCGCTTTCTTGTGATACCAAATTCCCTGAATCCAGCCGCTAACCGGAATACCGGTATAGCCTGAACCATCTTCTGTACGCACGATGCGTAGCACACCATCATAGAAGTTCTCAGGTTTCACTTGGTCAATAACTTCAGAAATGGCTTTGCGATCGATCAGCAGCTCTTTGTCCATCACTTTGGCGTAATCATGGCTAACCTCAATGACTTCAGGGAGTTTCCCTGTACGGGCAAGAGTGATGACTTTGGTGTTATAGGCATCTTCTTCCACCGGAACCTGTTTCACCTTGATGGTTGGATTTGCCTGTTCAAAGCGGGTAATCAGCTTAGAGATGACCGCCTGACGTTCCTGTTCTACCGATGAGTGCATAAATTCGATGGTGACATTCTCTTGTTTTTCAGATTCACAGGCGCCAAGCACCAAACTGCAAAGCAACACCGGAGCAATGAGCAATTTTTTATTCATGTCAAAGATTCCTGATTAATAGTTAAGCCAGAGGAATTGATAAGGCTGCATAACGTAAGGGGATGTCGTGCTCAGCGTTTCGGCAGTGAGCAAATTGGTGTATTCAGCGGCCGGTAAATCTACCGGACACGCTGCGGAGCTGAGATTAAACAGAGCCATCACACGTTGGCCATTTGGCGCTTCGCGGCTAAAAGCCAGAACCTCTTGCGGTGAGTGATGGATAACCAGTGGGCAGTTAGGATGAAACGCCGAATGGCTTTTTCTAACTTCAATTAGTCGTGAAAGCTGATGAAATATTTGATGGCGTAGGTAGTTTTTGCCCGCAATAGCCTGATTAATATCATCTAGTGAATATTTCTGGCGGTTGATGGCGCGATTATGCCCGGCGCTTTTCACGCCGTCATAATCATTGCGCGAGCCTAAAATGCTTTGGATGTAGACTGCCGGTACGCCAGGGAACGCCAGCAAGATGGCGTGTGCCAGTAGAAAACGGGCAATCCGCTCGTCGTCCTGGCTGTCCTGACGATTTAACGCATCCATGTAGGTCACATTGATTTCATAAGGGCTGCGGCTGCCGTCGGGATTATTCTTGTAAGAAACCAAGGCCCCTTCGCGCTGTAAATCTTCTACCAGCGCTAGAATTTCTTCTTCCGGGAGCAAACCCCGCAATGGGTTAAGCCCGATGCCATCATGGGAAGCAAGGAAGTTGAAGAAGGTGGTATCTGTCGTATTCAGATCCAAACTGGCTGCCCACTGGCCCAGTGTACGTGCGCTACCGGTATGAATGGCATGCAGAACTAAAGGGGGCAACGGGAACTGATAAACCATTTGCGCTTCATCGTGACCGTTACCGAAGTAGGCAATATTGTCCTGATGCGGAACGTTGGTTTCAGTAATGATAACGCTGCCCGGTGCCACAATGTCTGTGACTGCACGGAACAGTTTGACCAACAGGTGGGTCTTTTCAAGGTGGATACAGCGAGTTCCCGGCGTTTTCCACATGAAGCCAACGGCATCCAGACGAATATAGTCCGCACCCTGCTTCAAATACTCCAACAGTACATCCAACATGGCGACCAGCACCTTTGGATTAGCAAAATTTAGATCTATTTGATCGGCGCTGAAGGTGGTCCAGATATGGCGAGTGCTGCCATCTTTCAGGGGGAACGGTGTCAGTAATGGTGATGTACGAGGGCGGGTTACTGCGCTGAGGTCAATGTTAGGGTCCATACTGACAAAGAAATTGTCATATTCCGGCTGTTGAGCTAGATAGCCACGAAACCACTCGCTCTGGGCGGACATATGGTTACAGACATAATCGAACATCAGGCGGGTGGAATGATGAAGTTTGGCGATATCCTGCCAGTCACCCGCAATTGGATTCACCTGATAGTAATCAATAACCGAAAAACCATCATCGGATGAATAGGGATAAAACGGCAGCAGATGGACAATATTAAATACCGCAGAGAGTCCGGCATTATAGAAATCTGTCAGACATGTTAAGGTCTTTTTTTCAGGTTGATAAAATTGGTCCGCATAGGTAATTAATACCACGTCCTTTTCATCCCAGCGCTGTTTTCTGGTGTGACTAATATGGCTTTTTGCTTCAGTTATTCTTTGATGAATTTGCCCGATTATCACGTTGTCTATTGAATCTTTATATATCGAACTAAGCAGCGAATTAATCACATTCATTCCTTTTCGTTTTTCATGGTACCGCTCCCATGAAAAAGAAGGCTACTCTTGAAAAATAAGAGTGTCAACGAGGTGATAATCAGTGAGTTTATAAAAAATGCAGTAAAATTATGTATCTGTGAGCTATGTCAAATTTAATGATGGTGGTAAACTAATTCGTCTTGATCATTTCCTATATTGGTGTTTATGAAATTAATAGACATCTAAAATAGCGTATTTTAAAAGATATGAATAATAAAATCGTCATGTCACTGCTTATTTCATCAACCGGTTTTTAATTGATAAATCGGCAGGTTATTAAAAACAATATCGGGATGAATTTTTATTTAATAGCTATGAAAAATGAGATGCTAGTAACTAATTAGCGATGGTAATTATATTTTCCAGAAAATTATTATGCTCTCTGATAGAGATAGAAACGAGAATAGGGTTATTTAATTACCCGGGGATTAGCACAGTTAGCGATGACTTTTTTGGTAAAATTGTTAATCAGGCAGAAAAGAATCAAGTTGCTGTGTCTGACGAAGTATAAAAATCGCTCCTGTGTAACATAAAAAATCAGCCCACCGGGTTTAAGCGATGGGCTGGGTAATGTATCTATAGGGTACTTTCTTGCTACCAGTTATAGCGCAGGCCAGCGGTGCCGGTTAAGTGGGTATCGGTTCCGGTATCGCCTGTTTTAGAACCATAGTTAGCGGTGACATAAGCGCCGAAGTTCCGCTTGATTGTATACTCCAACCCTGTCCCGACTTTTCCGCCAGAGCCATCAATATTATTGCTGATGGTATAGTTGTTGACGTCGATAGTATTGTTGTCCTTAAACTCTTGCTGATAAGCGACTTTTACATAGGGGCGTAGGGTTTGCTCCATAGAATCGCCTAATGCGAAGGTTTTACCGATGTCTACGCCTAGCTCACCCTGTAACGATTTGTACTGATTGTTGGTGACGCGAAGACCGTTATCCAGCGAGTAGCTTTTGTCTGCGATATTGAGCATTGAAGCGCGGACATAAGGCTCAATAAACGCGGTATTCGGTAGAACGTAGTGATATCCCCCTTTCAGCGATGCGCCAAATCCATGCGTATCCAGACTGCCATCGGAATGTTCATCATCCAGTGAGACGGTCGTGATTTTACTATTGATGACAGAGTAGGAAACCAGCCCATCAAGGAAGAATCCCAACGGATTACTGTAAGAGGTGTAAGCCTGCATATTTACGTCATGGCTGTTGCCGTAACTGCTGTTTATCATGTGGTCAATATTGGAAATACCGCGGCTGACTGCCACACCGAGTAGATAAGAGCCTAAATCAGTATTAAGGCGTTTATCGACACCGAGGCTGAAACCATTAACGCTTTGGCTGGCCTTTTCCCCGTTAGACAATTGAGTGCTGGTATGCGCTCCCAGATAGCTTCCCCAAGCGGAACCTTGGTCGTTATCTCGTCGGGAGACGGTCATGCGCTGATGAACTGAGTCAGTTTCGGCATTCCAACTGGTTAACGATGCTTGACTTAAACTGGCTACGGCACGAGCCGAAGAGGAAAGATCATGTTTTCTTTCCTGTAAATACCAGCTATTGCCCTGCTGTACTAAATCGTAACGGAAGATACCAAGGTCATAGCCATCACCATCATCAAAAATGGCCCCGCCACCGTTGGTGGTGATCATTTCTCGCCCATCATACTGACCAATAGAACCAATGCTGGCAATGGTCGTATTGTAGGTACCGGTTGCGCTGTTAGCGGTTAGATGGCCGTCTACGTTGATACGTATTCTGGCATTACTGACACTGAGTGCCTGTGGCGTTATTTGGCTGCTGGCTTCACCGCCTCCGGTACTCAATGACTCGGTGGTCACCTGACCATTACCGATAGCCAAATTACCGTTATTAAGCTGAATACTTTTAGCCGTAACGTCTGATGTTCTTAACATCAGTAGGGTAGCGTTGTTGGTTAAGGTCACATCATTGGTGGTGAGATGGCTACCGGAATCCATGGTGAATAAGCTGCTATCCAATGCGATATTTCCTGTAGAACTCAAGGTAGAAGCATTAAGGCTCAGACGACTGTTCGCTGCCATAGCAAGATCGGCAATACTCAGTGTGCTGCCAGATTGTGCACTTAATCCGCTGTTATTCAGGTTAAGGTTCCCTTGAGTATTCAGGACAGAACCGGTTAAATTCAGCTTACTATTTTCTGCTAATGCTAAATCGGCAATATTCAGTGTGCTGCCAGATTGTGCACTTAATCCGCTGTTATTTAGGTTAAGGTTCCCTTGAGTATTCAGGACAGAACCGGTTAAATTCAGCTTACTATTTTCTGCTAATGCCAGTGCCATAGTATTTAGCGTACTGCCTGAAGTGGCGGTGAACGCTGAGTTATTTAGCGAAGTGCTTCCGCTGGTTTCCAGGGTTGCGCCGGTAAGGTTCAGGTTACTGTTTGCCGCTAATGCTACATCCGAAGTGTTGAGGGAATTACCCGATAGTACGTTTAATGTACCGCTGTTTAAGGTAATACCTCCAGAAGAGGTCAGTGTAGATTGGCTGTTCAGCGTTAGGTTACTTCCGTTAATGATATTTAACGTGTTCGAAGCGATCTTGCTGCCAGCACCGGTAGTCAATGTGGCGTTATCTAACGTTATATACCCGTTAACATTCAATAGACTGTTATCTGCCATTGTAACTTGAGATGTCACGAAATCCGTATCGCTATTAACGGTAAGGGTGCCTGCATTGCCAAGATTAATCTTACTATTGTTTGTTTTGAGAATATTGGCGATGAGTGTAGAACTACCAATGTTAACTTGGCTGTCATCAATATGAAGTCGGTTACCGACAGATTTTTCCCCGGTTAAATTCCAGATACTATTGCTGCTCAAACCAATCGTTGAGGTTTGATCGGCTTCGGCCATAATGGCACCGGTCAATGTACTATTGCTGGCAATAAAGGCGTTTCCTCCTTGTGGGGTTAAATCAAGGAAGATATAACCATTTCCAGTATTGATGGTGGAATTAGTCACATTATTATGTGCGCTACTCGCCCCAGAGACAACGATCAGTGCGGAATCATTAGCGGTAACTGGATTATCATCGTGAAATGTACTGTTGATGATATTGAACGTATTGTTACTACCTGATTTATTAAAATAAAGGACATCAAAACTGGATTCATTTGAGGTATTCAAAATCGTGTTTGATAGGGTTGCTGTATTGTTATTGTTTTCTAATGAATTCCCACCGAGGACTATCAGGGTTTTGGGTATTCTATCTGAGGAAATAAGATTATCGAAGTTATAGGTATTATTATTGCCATTGAGAGAAATGTTAAACAGTATCTCACTGTTTTTGAAATTTAATGTGTTGTTTTCTCCGAATAATGAAAGGCCGGATAGAATTTTTGTGTCTTCAATGTTTATTTTAGAATTTGATCCTTCTAAATCAATCAAAAATGCTTTATTGAAGTTTTTTATATTAATGGTGTTATTGCTATTATTGATATTTCCCAAACGAATCGCACTATCATTACCATTAGACTCAACATTGGTTAAGTTAATCGTCGAGCCGGTCACTAACTCGAGGAATTCCAATGAATCTATGGTGCTGTCAGTCATGCTGAAGTTTATATTGGAATAGCTTTGCTTCATATTAATATTGTCAGCAAAACTTGATTTATCAATGGTGATGCTCCCTCCAGTCATTGGGCCAACAACCGTTAGTGAGCCTTCACTTCCGGTATGTAGAAGCGATGATGAGTTTATACCTAAGGAGTCATTATCGCGTAAAGGTGTCCAGTAGAGAGGTTCATTGAGGGTAATGTTGTTATAAGTGATATTGGCGAAAGCGGGAAGACTCATTGTACTTAAAATAGATATTGATAAAGCTGTAAGCCGTCTGTTATTTATTTTTTTTAACATTTGTGCCACCTCGAAATTTATTCAGTACTGATTCAGTCAACCAGATTAAGTAGGTATATAAAATATTTAAGATAACTATATGATAGATATCTATAAGATATTTTCTGAATGTAGGATAGAGTCATAGACTAAGCGTAGTGTGAGTAATTCGTGTGTCAATAATGTCATTTGGTATATTTTTGATTATTTTGATTTAACTTTTACTGCTTCATTCAAGGCGTTGTTATTGATTGATATTATTTTTATTTGACACGGTTATATAAAAATAAATTTGAATATCAATAAAACATGGCTATTTGTTACTTATACTATTTAATTGAAATTAGAATAATTTTTTATAACTTGTTGAGATTAAAGGTATATGAGTTGTAAATTAAATCGGTTATTTACCGCTCACTTAAATGGTGAGATCGCGCTAATTTTTATCAAGTATACTTGGGTTGGTTTTCCAGTTTTATTTTAAGGTATACATCTGTTAATCAACCGATTTTTTACTTATTATACGACGATTATATATGTTGGTGTCTCTGATATGGGTATGTTGAGGGAATGATGAAATGCAATAATAAGCGTCGTTACAGATTTTTTTTCGCTCTAATTTTACCTTTGGCTCTACCTGCGAATGCGGCTTCACTGGATGAAGGCATCATTGGTGTAAGGGTTCGGGGTGAGCCTTCTCAGAGCCAAGCATCCAAGCCTTCTTCTGAGACAGAATCTCTGAATAACAGATCTAATCTGGAGCAGAGAGCTACATCTCCGGAGGTTTCCACCAAGGCATCCTCCAAAAGCCAAAATGAGTTACCGCGTTTGAGGCAGCAGCAGGCGGAATCGGTTAAACAGATTGCTGAACTTGAACGGAAAATCTCAACGCTTGAGTCAGCGTTAAAATTATCTAAAGCCAAACAGTCCGCATCTGCATCTAATGTGGAAAGTGTTGTTCCGCAAGACAATAAGCTTAACCAGCAGTTAGTCACGCTGAGATCACAATTATCTGATGCAGAATCTCGCCTGCAAGTATTACAAAAAACGGCAGATGCAGAAAAAAAACAGCGGGAACAAAAACAAACCCAGATTGATACGCTAACCAAACAGCTGACAGGCGATGAGCAGCAGAAAGCCTCATTGGAAAAACAACTGGCAGAATTGAAAGCTCAGCACGAAAAATTACAGAGCAATAAAACGGAAGAACAGAAGAAGCAGCTATCTGTTTCGGGCGCACAGATAACTCAAATTGCTGCGCTTGAGAAGCAACTGGCCGAATCGAAAGCCCGGTATGAAAAGCAGCAGGGCAGCAATACTGAAGAACTGAAAAAGCAGCAAACGGCCTTCGCCACTCAGGTGAATCAAATTGCCGCGCTGGAAAAACAGTTGGCGGAGTCGAAAGCGCAGCGTGACAAACAGCAGGACAGCAGCGCCGAAGAGCTGAAAAAGCAGCAAACGGCTTCAGCGGCTCAGGCGAAGCAAATTGCCGCGCTGGAAAAACAGCTGGCGGAGTCGAAAGCACAGCATGACAAACAGCAGGGCAGCAGCGCCGAAGAGCTGAAAAAGCAGCAAACGGCCTTCGCCACTCAGGTGAATCAAATTGCCACGCTGGAAAAACAGTTGGCGGAGTCGAAAGTGCTGCGTGACAAACAGCAGGGCAGCAGCGCCGAAGAGCTGAAAAAGCAGCAAACGGCCTTCGCCACTCAGGTGAATCAAATTGCCACGCTGGAAAAACAGTTGGCGGAGTCGAAAGCGCTGCGTGACAAACAGCAGGGCAGCAGCGCCGAAGAGCTGAAAAAGCAGCAAACGGCTTCAGCGGCTCAGGCAAAGCAAATTGCCGCGCTGGAAAAACAGCTGGCGGAGTCGAAAGCACAGCATGACAAACAGCAGGGCAGCAGCGCCGAAGAGCTGAAAAAGCAACAAACGGCTTCAGCGGCTCAGGCGAAGCAAATTGCCGCGCTGGAAAAACAGTTGGCGGAGTCGAAAGCACAGCATGACAAACAGCAGGGCAGCAGCGCCGAAGAGCTGAAAAAACAGCAAACGGCTTCAGCGGCTCAGGCGAAGCAAATTACCGCGCTGGAAAAACAGTTGGCGGAGTCGAAAGCACAGCATGACAAACAGCAGGGCAGCAGCGCCGAAGAGCTGAAAAAGCAACAAACGGCTTCAGCGGCTCAGGCGAAGCAAATTGCCGAACTGGAAAAACAGCTGGCGGAGTCGAAAGCACAGCATGACAAACAGCAGGGCAGCAGCGCCGAAGAGCTGAAAAAGCAACAAACGGCTTCAGCGGCTCAGGCGAAGCAAATTGCCGCGCTGGAAAAACAGCTGGCGGAGTCGAAAGCACAGCATGACAAACAGCAGGGCAGCAGCGCCGAAGAGCTGAAAAAGCAGCAAACGGCTTCAGCGGCTCAGGCGAAGCAAATTGCCGAACTGGAAAAGCAATTGACCGAGTCTAAAACTCAGCGAGATAAGTTACAAAACAGCAGTACTGAAGAGCAGAAGAAACAGCTGGCCGCTTCTGTTGCTCAAGTGGCACAAATTGCTGCATTAGAAAAGCAACTGGCGGGAGAAAAAGCCCAGCGAGAGATACTGCAAGGCAATAGCAGTGAAGAACAGAAGAAACAGCAGATGGCATTCGCAGGGCAACTGAAGCAAATCACTGACCTGGAAAAACAACTGACTGAAGAGAAAGCCCAGCACGAGAAGTTACAAACCAGCGGTACTGCAGAACAGAAACAGCAGCAGGTGGTGCTTACAGGGCAACTAAAACAAATCGCTGATTTAGAAAAGCAGTTGGCAGAAGAGAAAGCCCAGCACGAGAAGTTACAAACCAGCGGTACTGCAGAACAGAAACAGCAGCAGGTGGCGCTTACAGGGCAACTAAAACAAATCGCTGATTTAGAAAAGCAGTTGGCAGAAGAGAAAACGCAGCGCGAAAAATTACAAAACAGTGCCGGAGAGTTAGTCAAACAGCAAGCATTAGCCGCTGAACAACAGCAAAAGGTCGCTACTCTGGAAAAACAGTTGGCGGAAGCGAAGGCTACGCCAGCGTTAAATACTGAAGCGCAGTCTAAGCAGCAACTGGCAGCAACCTCGTCCCTTAAGGAAATTGAAGCATTAAAAGCTCAGTTGTCTGAAGAGAAGTTGCAGCATGAACAGCAGAAAAACCGCGCGGATACGTTGGTTAAGCAGCAAATCGCCGGACAAGAATTGTTGGCGATGTTTAATAAACAAGTTATTGCTCAGCAGGGATTGATCAGCACCGCAGCAAATAAATCGGGTGAACTCGCTAATAAGCCGGTCACCGATTTAGAAAATGAATCAAAAGTAAAAACAGCAGTAGCAGCAACGGGCGATAAGCCAACCATTCCTAAAAGTGAAGATGAATTGGTTGCCTATGCGCTGGGTATGCAACTGGGGGATAAGGTTCAGGATTCATTGGCGGAAAATGCTGAGTTAGGGTTGAGTGTTAACACTAATTGGGCGCTGCTTGGTCTAGTCGATACAGTGAAGCAGCAGCTACAGGTAGATCGTGGTGCACTGCTTGAGAGTCTGAATAAAGTCAGCGATACCATTCGCCGTAATATGCGGGATAAAAAGCAAGAGGCGGAAAAAAGTGGTAAGCAATATCAAAAAGAGTTTGCAGCAAAACCTCAGGTAAATAAGGACCCAACAGGTTTTCATTATCGTATTGAATACGGTGGAGATAATAAGATACCTGAGAACGCCAATATCATGATTTCAGTAAAAGAGAGCTTGGTTGACGGCACGATTATCGAAGATATGGATGTCCAGCGCCGCTATGTGACTCAGCCGCTGAATAAATATCCTCCGGTATTCAGAGCTGCACTGGCTCGGTTACGCGATCATGGCAGTATGACGCTGGTGGTGCCTCCTGAATTAGCCTATGGCGATCGAGGTTTGGCTCCGTTGATTCCACCGGGTTCAACCATCCTATATAGCATCCGAATTGTCGGTGTCACTACGCCGAAGTAATACAGAAAAGCCAGCTATAGCGTGAAGCGCAAAATGGGGTGGAGAGTGATTTCCACCCCATTTTTCATGGTTACTTTTCACTGAGCGCTGTTTAGGGCGATGTGCTGAGATTAAGTTTGTGCACAATAAAACAGCGGCATATCATCCTGCATAAACATATAATAGCTGGATAAATTCTGATGAAACAGGTGAATGCTTATTCCACGTCCTTGAATGCGGAAGAAATCAGGGATCAGATAGTTTAATTTATCTAGACGATTAGGGTTTGTATCGGTCTGTTCTGAAATCATCATGATGTCTTGCTTGTCCAGTACATACCGAAAACGCATTTCATGATTGTTTTTTTTGACCGGTTGACCGGTTACCTGTAAATCTCCGACGCTTGAATACCATCCTTCCCCCCCGCTAAAGGTAAAGAGCATGATCGTGTCATAGCTGCCTTTATTACTAACTACGGTAAGTTCACTTTCACAGGCAAAATGGTTATTTTTCCAAGAGAGATAACCCGCCCAAAATAAAGGACTACAGGCAAGAATAAATATCAGAGCAATTTTGATAACTGCTTTTTTATTGTTCATTATTTGCCTCAATATAGACATAAGATTCACAGCGTACGTTACTGCTATCAATTAATTTATCGCATACCACAAGGGATGATTTCTCATATACGCGATTAACATTCATATAGACAGCGCTTCCTGGGGTGCAACTAAATGGTTTTCTCTTCATCAGATCGGCAAATATGAGGGCGCTTTTTTGTGCGTCGTTATATGAAGAAAACAGATTGCATCCATTTACCTCTCCTGCGGGGTGATACGCCTCAAATATATTGTTACTGTGATATTGGGTTAGATATACCCATCCAGATGAACAAATGAAAATGATTGCAGCGAGGAGGTAAATCCATCTGAACGGGTTTGGTTTGCCCGACAAATTGCCTGCCGCGATGGTTGTTTCTTTTTCTATTAGGTTATCGGATGTGGTGTTTTGTGTTTTGCTATCAACAGGAATGACTGATGGTGATGGAAATATTGAAGCATTCTGAATTTCTCTTACGTCAGCGATGCACTTAACACCCGCTTTGGGCAGAGTTTTAATGACATCTTCAGCCAACCCAACGGACTTTATGGCTTTTCTTATTAATGCAATGTTTTGGTAAAGGGTGTTAGAAGAGACATAAACTCCGTTTTTCTCCCAAACCTGCTCAAACAGAAATTGCTGGCTAAGTGTCTGTCCGTTATGCAACAGCAATTGATGTAGGCACTGGCTGGCAGGTATGTGAAGGTTCACTTCCAATCCAGATTGCCCATAAACCGACAACGTATGCTTCTCAGGATCAAAGCAAACAGTTTCATTAATAATATAGATTTTGTTCATTTTTCAGTAAATTATGATGTGGCTTTCTGTAAGTATAGACGATGATTTCCTATATAATTATTTTGCAGTTAAGGCGCAAAATAAATCTTAATTAGATTTATTTTTATTATAAATCAATGCAATATGTTTTTTATGGTTGTTTTGATGCTTTTTTTATAATAAATTCAATAAAAACAAATGGATGAATATAAATAAATATAAATCAGATAAGATCACTCCCTTTTCTAAATATAAAACGCTATGGTCTATCACACGAATTCATTGTGTTGTTGTTCTAATTGAAGTTTCAAACATTTTAATTTAATTAACTTGTTTAAAATCAATTGTTTAATTTATTTTTTGTGTTGGAAATGACCTTCTCGAATGATTTATTTTTATTTGTTTAATATAAAACAATGAGTTAATTTTATTTGCAGTATAATGTACTTATTATATTCGATATAAAAGTATATTAATTTGAGTTTTCCAACATAACGAATGTCAGTGAAAAATGATAACTAACGAGATTGGCTGGATTTTTGTATCGAAAACATCGCTTTTGCCAATCATATATATTATTTTTTGTTAAATTATCTCTTTATCTAAATGTCAGCGATTATATTGAATTAGTGCGAAAGCCTTATATAATCGGCACACACAAAGAATGTGTATTTTAGAATAGATATTTACAGGAATGTAAGCTACAGATATGGATGGCATGGATGGATAGAGGAGATATGGATTATCAACTTTATGGTTTTTTAATTGGTAAAGATGTTCATTTCGAAATAGGAAGTGGGCAACTTTATCGACTTTCTTCAAACGGAACAGAAAAACACCTAATTTTTGGTGCTTTGTTTTTTAGTGACACAATGTTACAGCTATTTCTTTATATGTTGAAACACGGTCGCGATAACCGAGTAACGAAAGAAGAACTGCTGAAGAAAATCTGGGAAGACAACAAATTGAGCCCATCGCCCCAGCGGTTATGGCAGGTTTTAACAGGGCTTAACAAGAAGTTGCAAACGTTAGGACTACCTGATGAGTTCATTAAAACTATAAAAGGAAGTGGATACACGATAGGTTTTAAAGAAATCATTCCTCTCTATTATAGATCCAGTGAAATATTATGAATAATTTACACATATATTTACATTATTTAAAATTGAGATTTATTCTAAATTAATAATAAATTTATCTACGCAATAATAAATGATCTTTTAATGGTGAATATATTACCTGAATATGGATTTAAGTTATTTTAAATTGTAAGTAATTATATTTTTATTGCTTTTTTTTGTAAAATTTTGTGATGAAATTTATTTATAACCAACAGGATAAGTTAATTGCCTTCAGTAATGACTTTGGTTCTATTTAAGCTGAGTATCTGTGATATGAAGAAGATAATTTTATGGGTTAATCCATCAGCATTTTTGCGTATTTCGTTGAAAACACTGATAACAGGATTGTTAATCATAGCAACGGGTACAGCTTGTGCTGCTACTGAACAACCCAATGCGACACAACAATCCCTTGCACAAAAAAGCCCGGCCGATCGCGAGTTGATGTTTCAGCAGGCTATCGTGAGTGATTTAGCCGGACGCCATATTGAAGCTCGCAAAATATATGACGCTCTGAAAGGTACCGATTTGGATGAACAAATTGCGGTACCGTCGGCTATTAATTTGGCAGCGATTGAGCAATTCAAGGCTTCCTTAAACGAATTTGACAGATTAGCGCTAAGTCGTGATGCACGCGTAAGTGAGTATGCTCATTTATGGCAGCTCTGGCTTACTGCTCGTATGTATACCGGTGAGACAGCGCCTCTTAAGGCGAAACTCAATAGCATGGCCTCTGGCATGAAAATGAGTTCCCCAAGTCAGCAAGCACTTGTCCGCCTGTATTCCGGTGATGGCGACATGAATGCCACCATCTCCGCGATATCTGCCATACCCTGTACTGATGAACTTCAATGCCGCGATGCTAAAACTGTCGCTACCTTCTTTATTGGAGGGTATCTGCAGTATGTTGAACATGATGGTAAAGCTGCGTTGCAATGGTACGAACATAAACAAAATGAGCTTAACAATACCTCTTTAGAAACCCCGTTAATTATTAAGACCCTCACTTCTCTTAAGGCAGTGAAACACTAACTTTTTACCCCGGCATGGAGCTGGGAAAGGATATTTATGAACAAGGTTTATCGTTTAATATGGAGTTCAGCTCAGCGCGCCTGGGTTGTCGTTGGTGAATTATCCTCTGCTCAAGGAAAGGGAAAAACTCGCGCTTTAACTTCCGCCGTTTGCCGTAGTGGCGCGGCAATTGGCGTTTTAGCTGCGGCGATGTTATCCGCTCCGGCAGAAGCATGGACTGTTGATACGAGTATGGTGCGCAATGGCGGCACTGCGGCAAATGATAATGCGATTACTACCAATACAGCAATCGGTAGTGGGGCGCAAACGACGACAGATGCAGCGGGTCAGTCTACCGCTATTGGTAACACCGCACAGGCAACAGCGCAAGGCGCGACTGCCGTTGGGTCTGGTACTAAGGCAACTGCATTGAATGCTTTGGCCGCGGGTTACAAATCTGTTGCGTCTGGCGAGGAAACGATTGCTATTGGTCCGAATGCGTCGGCAGGTTATACCTACACGGACGCAAGTAATCAGACTTATACCGCTCTAAGATCAATGGCGATTGGTTCCAAAAGCCAATCTACAGCTAGTGATACCATCGCGATCGGTACAAACTCTGTTGCTGGTGGCCGAATGACCGGGGGATTAGCCAATAATGCAATTGCCATTGGTAATACTAGCCGCGCGACATCAACGGATTCTATTGCTATCGGTACCAACAGTTATGCTCATTCAGGTACGGGTTCTATTTCTATTGGTGCAAATTCAGATGCAAGCGGAGTCTCAAGTACCGTTTTCGGTAATGGCGCTAAAGCATTAAGCGTAAGCGGCATTGCCGTGGGTAATAATGCTAATGCAACGGGTTCAACAACGGTCGCTATGGGCCTAGGCGCAACCGCCAATAGTTATAAAGGTATGGCGATTGGTGCTGGCGCTCTGAGCGGCGCTTCAGGAAATAGCGGTATAGCAATTGGTACCAATGCAACCGTGGGTGACTCGCTCAATTTTAGTACTGCCATAGGTTATAATGCCAAGGTATTGGCGAGTGGCGCTCTAGCGGTAGGTAATGGTACACAAGCATCAGGCACGAATGGTTTGGCTATGGGTAGTGCAGCACAGGCCAATGGAACCAATTCTATCAGCATCGGTACCGGAAACATTGTTAACGGGAATAACTCAGCCGCTATCGGTGACCCAAGTACCATTAACGGTACAGGAAGTTACTCGGTAGGTAATAATAATACCGTCAATTCTGATGATGTCTTTGTATTGGGTAGCAATGTTAAAGTTAATGCTGGCCTGAACGGTTCAGTGGTTTTAGGTAATAATTCTACCGTGGAAGCGCCAATTGGCACAGCCAGTGCCACCATTGATGGTGCAACCTATATTTTCGCAGGTAGTGCACCAACCGCCGCAGTCAGCGTAGGTGCAACGGGTGCTGAGCGCACAATCACTCATCTGGCAGCAGGACGCGTGAGTGCGACCAGTACTGATGCAATCAATGGTTCACAGCTGTTTGGTACTAATTCAGCGATTAATCGCTTGAGCGATCGTTCGGTAAAATACGATGCCGATGCGAGCGGAGTGGTGAATTATAATAGCATCTCGTTAGGTGGCAATGCTTACGATAACAGCACCCACACCGGCGGCACCAAAATCACTAACGTAGCCGATGGTACAGCGCCAAGCGATGCGGTGAACTTCTCACAGTTGAACAATATCTATGAGAACGGTACCAAGTACTTCCATGCGAACTCTACCGGTACTGACTCTTCTGCAACCGGTACGGATGCAGTAGCGATTGGTATGGGTGCTGTTGCTAATGAAGCACGCAGCGTAGCGTTGGGTGACGGTGCGAAGACGGATGCCGTGGTTGCCACCACCGGCGTTAAGCTGCTGGACAAAGACTATGATTTTGCTGGCATAGCACCAGTAGGCACTGTGAGCATTGGTAAAGCGGGCGAAGAGCGTACGCTGACCAATATGGCCGCCGGCCGCCTGAGTGCTGACAGTACCGATGGCGTGAACGGTTCACAACTGTTTGCTACCAATACGGCATTAAATTCTCTTTCTACAGACTTGTCTGACCTTGATGATCGTGCAGTGCAATACGATGTGAACAGTGACGGTACGGTTAACTACAACAATATTACTCTGGGTGGTGATGCTTACGATAACAGCACCCACACCGGCGGTACTAAGATCACTAACGTAGCCGATGGTACAGCGCCAAGCGATGCGGTGAACTTCTCACAGTTGAACAATATCTATGAGAACGGCACCAAGTACTTCCATGCGAACTCTACCGGTACTGACTCTTCTGCAACCGGCACGGATGCAGTCGCGATTGGTATGGGTGCTGTTGCTAATGAAGCGCGCAGCGTGGCGTTGGGTGACGGTGCGAAGACGGATGCCGTGGTTGCCACCACCGGCGTTAAGCTGCTGGACAAAGACTATGATTTTGCTGGCATAGCACCGGTAGGCACGGTGAGCATTGGTAAAGCGGGCGAAGAGCGTACGCTGACCAATATGGCCGCCGGTCGCCTGAGTGCTGACAGTACCGATGGCGTGAACGGTTCACAACTGTTTGCTACCAATACGGCATTAAGTTCTCTTTCTACAGACTTGTCTGACCTTGATGATCGTGCAGTGCAATACGATGTGAACAGTGACGGTACGGTTAACTACAACAATATTACTCTGGGTGGTGATGCTTACGATAACAGCACCCACACCGGCGGCACCAAAATCACTAACGTAGCGGATGGTACAGCGCCAAGCGATGCGGTGAACTTCTCACAGTTGAACAATATCTATGAGAACGGCACCAAGTACTTCCATGCGAACTCTACCGGTACTGACTCTTCTGCAACCGGCACGGATGCAGTCGCGATTGGTATGGGTGCCGTTGCTAATGAAGCGCGCAGCGTAGCGTTGGGTGACGGTGCGAAGACGGATGCTGTGGTTGCCACCACCGGCGTTAAGCTGCTGGACAAAGACTATGATTTTGCTGGCATAGCACCAGTAGGCACCGTGAGTATTGGTAAAGTGGGCGAAGAGCGTACGCTGACCAATATGGCAGCAGGCCGCCTGAGTGCCGACAGTACCGATGGCGTGAACGGTTCACAACTGTTTGCCACCAATACCGCATTAAACACCATTGCTACGGACGTGTCCGATCTTGATGATCGTGCAGTGCAATACGATGTGAACAGTGACGGTACGGTTAACTACAACAATATTACTCTGGGTGGTGATGCTTACGATAACAGCACCCACACCGGCGGCACCAAAATCACTAACGTAGCCGATGGTACAGCGCCAAGCGATGCGGTGAACTTCTCACAGTTGAACAATATCTATGAGAACGGTACCAAGTACTTCCATGCGAACTCTACCGGTACTGACTCTTCTGCAACCGGTACGGATGCAGTCGCGATTGGTATGGGTGCCGTTGCTAATGAAGCACGCAGCGTGGCGTTGGGTGACGGTGCGAAGACGGATGCCGTGGTTGCCACCACCGGCGTTAAGCTGCTGGACAAAGACTATGATTTTGCTGGCATAGCACCAGTAGGCACTGTGAGCATTGGTAAAGCGGGCGAAGAGCGTACGCTGACCAATATGGCAGCAGGCCGCCTGAGTGCCGACAGTACCGATGGCGTGAACGGTTCACAACTGTTTGCTACCAATACGGCATTAAGTTCTCTTTCTACAGACTTGTCTGACCTTGATGATCGTGCAGTGCAATACGATGTAAACAGTGATGGTACGGTTAACTACAACAATATTACTCTGGGTGGTGATGCTTACGATAACAGCACCCACACCGGCGGCACCAAAATCACTAACGTAGCCGATGGTACAGCGCCAAGCGATGCGGTGAACTTCTCACAGTTGAACAATATCTATGAGAACGGTACCAAGTACTTCCATGCGAACTCTACCGGTACTGACTCTTCTGCAACCGGCACGGATGCAGTCGCGATTGGTATGGGTGCCGTTGCTAATGAAGCACGCAGCGTAGCGTTGGGTGACGGTGCGAAGACGGATGCCGTGGTTGCCACCACCGGCGTTAAGCTGCTGGACAAAGACTATGATTTTGCTGGCATAGCACCAGTAGGCACCGTGAGCATTGGTAAAGTGGGTGAAGAGCGTACGCTGACCAATATGGCAGCCGGCCGCCTGAGTGCCGACAGTACCGATGGCGTGAACGGTTCACAACTGTTTGCCACCAATACCGCATTAAACACCATTGCTACCGACGTGTCCGATCTTGATGATCGTGCAGTGCAATACGATGTGAACAGTGACGGTACGGTTAACTACAACAATATCTCGTTGGGTGGTGATGCTTACGATAACAGCACCCACACCGGCGGCACCAAAATCACTAACGTAGCGGATGGTACAGCGCCAAGCGATGCGGTGAACTTCTCACAGTTGAACAATATCTATGAGAACGGTACCAAGTACTTCCATGCGAACTCCACGGGTACTGACTCTTCTGCAACCGGTAAGGATGCGGTAGCGATTGGTATGGGGGCCGTAGCAAGCCATGATAACAGCATTGCCCTGGGCGCAGGTTCTGTTGCCAACGGTTCTACTCTTAACAATGCAGCTTATCTGGTTGGTGGTACTGCCACCAGTGAAGTGAACATAGGTGGGCGTCGTATTACCGGGGTTTCAGCCGGTGCAATGGACGATGATGCGGTGAACGTAGCCCAGTTGAAAGCGGTTTCTAATATGGCGAGCGGCACCGATGAGCGTGCGCTTAAATATGATTGGACTGATAAAAACGGTGACGGAATCGTTCAGCCTGACGAAGTGGATTACAGCAAAGCAACGCTTGCTGGCAATGGCGGCACTACGATAAGCAATCTGGCAGCAGGGGAGGTTTCGGCCACCAGTACTGAAGCCATTAACGGTAGCCAGCTATACAATATTGCGGGTGACACTTCGGTTACCTACACCACGAATAATGGTAGCGGTATTCGTTATGTTCGTACTAATGCCACCGGTTTACCGGAGTCCGATGCGTATGCCAAAGGACAGGCCAGTACGGCTGTAGGCTATAACGCGACTTCATCTGGCGCATCCAGTGTTGCTATTGGTCAGGACTCTTCAGCCAGTGCGTTAAGTTCTATTGCCATTGGTAAAGGGGCGGAAGCGGATACCGAGCGTAGCGTAGCATTAGGTGACGGAGCGAAAACCAAAACCGCAACGGGAACCAGCAGTGTTGTTATTCAGGGCAATGAGTATAACTTTGCAGGTACTACCCCGGTAGGTACGGTCAGTGTTGGTGATGTCGGCGATGAACGTACTATTACCAATGTCGCGGCTGGAGAATTGTCATCAACCAGTACCGACGCGGTGAACGGTTCTCAACTGTATGCAACGGTAGTGGCCATCAATAATATCCAATCGGGTATTAATGACCTGGGCGATGCGGCTGTGAAATATGAGAAAAACGGCGACGGGACGACCAACTATAATAAAGTGGTACTCGGTGGTGGCCCAACGACCATCACTAACTTGGCGGCAGGAAGTGAGGATGGCGATGCAGTTAACTACTCGCAACTGAAGGCAGTGGCTGAGCAGATAACGAATGTGTCCAACGGTACTGATGGTATGTTCCAAGTGAATAATACCAGCAAGCTGCCAAAACCATCCGTTACCGGTAAGGATGCGGCTGCCGGTGGCGCGGGTGCCGTAGCCAGTGGTGATAACAGCCTAGCGATGGGAACACGTGCTAAAGCAACAGGTAATAATGCTGTAGCGTTGGGTGCTGATTCCATTGCCGATCGCGACAATACGGTTTCTGTTGGTTCAGCAGGAGCAGAGCGTCAGATCACTAACCTTGCAGCAGGTACTCATGGTACTGATGCCGTCAACGTTAACCAACTGAAAAGTGGTATCAGTTCGGCGAATCAGTACACGGATAACAAATTTAACTCACTGAAAAATATGTTGGACGATCAGGGTGACAAGCTGAGCGCAGGTATTGCCGGCGCAATGGCGATGTCAGGTTTACCACAAGCCTATCAGCCGGGAGCCAGCATGGTTAGCATGGCAGGTTCAACTTATCAGGACCAGTCGGCTGTTGCTTTGGGTGTTTCTATGATTTCCGATAACGGTAAATGGGTTACTAAACTTTCCGGCAGCACAAACACACAGGGTGATTTAGGCGGCACGGTAGGTATTGGATATCAGTGGTAATCCATTCATTCAACCTGATTTGTATTGAAATTTGTCCCCGGCATTCGCCGGGGACTCAATAACCGATTTTTATAGTGAGAAAGATGATGATTGTTCATTCCAAACCGGTACGTCTGGCAATGGTGTTAGGCAGCTTTTTATTGCTCTCTGCCTGTACTCGTTCAATTAGCGATGTGGATTCACAAGGAAAAACCACTGCGGCTGTATTTCCTGACGTCTCTAAGGCTGTTCGTGAAGAGGGGAGTTTTGTTAATCTGGATAACCTTAAACAAGTTAAACCGGGTATGACAAAGGCACAACTATATGAATTAATTGGTGTGCCACACTTTGACGAAGGCGTTTTGAAAGTAAAAGAGTGGGATTATATTTTCCATTTTACTAAAGAAGATAAAACCGTTCTGACCTGTCAGTATAAGGTTTTATTTGATGCAGACATGAAGGCACAAAGCTTCTACTTCCTGCCGGAAAACTGTCTTGACCAACTATCGGCCAAACCAGTTGTAGTTCATCACGACTTGAGCGCGGAAGGTCTGTTTGCTTTTGATCAATCCGCGATGTCAGCGGCGGGTATCGAGAAAATTAAAACGTTTTCTGCGGAACTAAAAAATGTAGGTTTAGAAAATAGACGTATAATCGTTACAGGGCATACCGATCGCTTTGGCGGCAAGGCTTATAACCAGCGTCTTTCACTGGCTCGCGCTGAGTCCGTGAGACATCAAATGGTTAAAAATGGTATCCCGGCTTCAATTATTGACATTCAGGGTAAAGGTGACAGAGAACCACGAGTTTCTTGTCCGGGTAACCAATCTGCCGCGGTGATCGCGTGTTTGGCTCCGAATCGCCGGATGTCGGTTGATGTTGTGAATCTCCAGTCTAAGTGAGAGTGATGATTAAAATAAAATTTAATCTACAAAAGACCGCTGTTGGCGGTCTTTTATTTCTGGTCAGTCATCAGGCGCTTTGTTCTGTGGGTGAGTTGCGCGTTAAACATATTGATGTCCCAGCTTATAATTTAATCAGTGACACATTGGTTGGTATGAGTACGCCAAGCAGTGGCAAGCGTAATGACTTTGTATTGCAGTTAGTTTGTGATTTGGCTCGTGGCGATAAAAACCAACAGGAAGTAAATGCCGTTCTTCAACATAATCACATTGACGTGCAAAGTATTCCGGCAAAAGGAAGTATGTCGTCACTGCTGATTAATGGTGATAAAGCGGATCAGGCTTCTACCTGTGCGGCCTATATTGCCACGTCTTTATTTAATTCGAGCGATAACGCCGCGTTATTTGATAAGAGCAAAACCGAGTCTGGGAAGGATGAATTAACACTAAACCAGCCGCGTTTTGCCAGAGAAATGAAGGTGAGGATGTCCCTTGCTCAGGCAACCGCCAACCTATATGCGGTGATCGCCACTAACTTACCGAATAATAATGAATTGAGTTTTTCTGATTATCAACAAAGCGTTGCAAGTTCGGTATATCACTATGCGCCTGAGTATTTGAAACTGATCCAAAAATTGTATGCTAGTGATAAAGCGACATATACGCCTGTTACCGTTACGTCATCGGTGACATCAATTTCTGACAATCAAGGCCGCGAACTTGAGATAACGCCTCAAAGCATTAAATTCAAATCTAAAGGTGTGGTGTGGCTCGGTGAAGGGAAAATATTAGGTAAAGAGTATTTTATACCGGTAAAAATTATTGATTCTCCCGTAGCTAATAAGCCAAAAACATCGAAGAAAACTAATAAGTAAGGTAAAAATTCCCCTTGGTACTGATTGCTCTTTTTAATCTATCGGCATCACGTAATGTGATGTTGATATTTGAACGTAGCAATGCATTTCTCGATATTTACTGAATGCTTACTGATTATGTCACTATCAATAGATATAATCAGCATTATGGTACATTTAAATATCTGGCCTTTCCCCTGACGAGGGCCATTTTTATATAATTAACCTCCTAATTGTCAGCTATTTAATCTGGTTTTTTATTAATTAATCATATTTTACGCTAATGGTCTATACTTATGAATGTAGTGTTGGCTATAGGGTTAAGTATTTTCTCAACAAGCAAGAAGGAAAGCGTAATGAAGAATACACAATTAGTGAAAGTCATGATGGCTACATTTTTAGGTACGGTTTTATTAAGCGGTAGCGCATTTGCAGAAGAAAGCGTTGTTGATAAAGCGAAATCTGCGGTCAGTGATGCAGGTGAAAAAATTGAGCATTCAGCTAAGAAAGCCGATCTCTATATGGGCGACAGCGCTATTACTGCAAAAGTTAAAACTGCATTACTGGATGCCAAAAACATTAACAGTACCGATATCTCGGTAGAAACGATTAATAGTATGGTCTATCTGACCGGAAATGTAGCCAGCAAAGCACAGGCTGAACAAGTGATTCATGTGGTCGCTAAAGTAGAGGGTGTTACCAGCGTTAAAAACGATCTGATGATTAAACCCTGATTGAATTGCTCTTGGTTGATGACACGAGAGAGTAACAATACCTCCCCTGATTAATATTTATCTGATTTCATTTCAATTAATGAGTAAGGAGTGGGTTATGTTTCGTTGGGGAATTATTTTTTTAGTGATCGCCCTGATTGCCGCCGCATTAGGTTTCGGCTCCTTGGCGGGTACTGCCGCCTCAGCCGCGAAAATCGTGTTTGTTGTCGGGATTATCCTGTTTATTATTAGCCTGTTTACCGGGCGAAAACGGCCCTGAAGGCCATGTGAATATCTGATTCATCAGTGAATATATGGATAGCGAAAAAGTCTGCTGAAATGCGGGCTTTTTGTTTTTTTGGATGTGAGAACAAACAAAATAATAGGAAGCAACTCATCGCTTTTTCAAAAAAGTTCGGCATACTTCGCAGAGTTTGTATCGGGTTTAGAATTTGCGAAGAATGGGGGCTTGGTTTGCGATATTGTTGGTATGCATCCGCAAAATCGGGTGTCTGGATTGGCATCTTGTATATTCCCGGTGATAAAACAGAGAGTTCTGGTTATTATCAAGGCCTCGGCTTACCTAAAACGTAGCATTTAGCTCGTTATCATATCAATGGTGGCTCAGGCAGGGGCATCTTCGGATGCGCTGATCTCCGGGAAGTCAGTATGCCAACCTTGTCTGAGCTATCACCAATGAATTTGGCATTTCATCGGTGGTGGGTACTTATATTTTCCGGAGTATTTGCCATGGTTAATTTTATTGATAACAATCCATTAGATCTCAATGAACTCGCCTTTCAATGCGTTTCTCTTATTCATTCCATTCTTACCGTTGATAGCCCCGAAGTTAAAGAGGGGTTAGCGTTTATTTTGCGGGAAAAGCTGTTCGTGCTGTATGGCATGGTTGAATAGATAATAGAGTTAAGCCCGTGTTGGTGCGGGCTTTTGATGTATTTCAAAAGATGAGCCTATTTAGAGATAAAATTAGTTTCTCATTATCAGTAAATATAGAAATCATTCTTCAGTATTTTTATATATTGTAACTGAGAATGGGTTACCACGAACCCCTTTCCCTCCGATGTTGGTAGACATATTCATCTTTTCGAAAATTAGAAAGAGAAACGTACAATTACAAGAATGTCCTGCGGGGCATGCCTTAGAATTGAATACAGATGGTTTAAATCTTCTTAAGTCTGAAGAGGAAACATTCATCCCTTTGAAATATATATATGTTTCATATAAATCATTAAATGAAATCGACATTTTAGATTTCCCACGAAGATAAGTTATTTTTGTATCGCTATAATTAATTATCGTGGATATTCCTCCTCCGGGATTATTCATAACAGTAGCAATAGGAAGTGTTGTTTTTATATCATTAATAAATTTATTCAATTCCATTTTGATTATTCTCTATTTTAGATGAAGGGATATATCTTATCTAAGATCTATTTTCAGAATAATGCTTTTTTGCAGTCTATGGTAATATATTTGTGTGAGATCTATTTCGCTATTAATATGAAAATCAAAACTATCAGTATAATACCGTTGATAACACCAGATAAATTGTAAGGAAGACTAAGCCATGAACTTACCTGATTACGACTTTACTAAGGCTTCCAAGCTATTCAAAAAATCTGAAATAAGTACATCGGATATTGCTGATAAAGCCTATCGCCTTTGGAAAAAGCAGGAATATGAAGACGCTGCCATTTTATTCTGTGAAGCGGCCAGACGTACACAACAAGAAAGTTTGAGCAAAGATTCCCACTACGGTGAGGCTATGAATCATTATATTCGGGCCGCATTTAATTTTAATCTGGCGGGCAAATACAGTGTTGCGGAACCGATGTTACATGAAGCAATAAAGTATGATTGGCCCAGTATTTTACCCAATGACGTACATATGGTGGAATGGGCATACTCTTATCTTCTTTATAATGCCGAAACCAAAGGCAAAGAAGTGTTTGAAGCTTTATTTGATGAGGCAATACAGCATTGCATTGGTGTAGGAAGGAATTTTCCGTCTATCCATCCTCAACAAGAAGCGCTCCTGAAAATTGCATTAAATTTGCAGGCTCATGAGAGCGTTCGCCACATTATTAATGCGATTCAGTCCCGAAAACCAATATCCCGGGAGGCAAAGTTGCTTCTGAAACAGGCGATGGAGACAATCGGGTAGTTTTCTTATTTTTTAACATTAACGGTAGATATTTTGAAGTGTATGCACCGCTTAACAGGGCATGTTAGAAATGCTGTGTCATTCCAGTAAACTATTCAAAAAAGGAATGACACATGTCCCAGCCATTATATTTCGATAACACCATGAGTTAATCGGTTTTCTTTGAGCGAATCTGAATAGTGGGTTTTTTATATTGATTTTATTGGCTTTTTATTAATCTATTTTTGGGGTAAGTACACACTTAAGTACACGGAGTACGAGAGTGCCTAACGTGTTGGGATAAAATTGTCACTCGCTCCCGTAAATGTTGTGCTAATTGGTCAGTGGTCTTCTCACCTGTCGCAGCCTCTACCGTTAAGTTTTCCAGCGTATTGTCGTTATCACGGATCTTGATGCCGTTGCGGTAAAGAAAGGCCATAGTAACGAAAAATGCGGTGCGTTTATTGTCATCATTAAAGATATGGCCACGAGCAATAGCTACCCAGTAAGTGGCGGCCAGTTCAAACACATCGGTAACGCCTTCATGATGCGTACGGTTTTGCACCCGGTAGATGAGTGCTTCGGCTCTGCCGGGATCGGATAGACCTGTAACGCCGGGAAGCCGCTGCAATATGCGATCGTGGAAAGCGATGACTTCCTGTGCGCTGACCCATATCATCGGTTGGTCAGCGCCTCTACCGTATGCCCATGACGCTGCATAATCGCATCAAACTCCGCATCCAACTTAGCATTTTGGTATGCCTCGAATTCAGCCTTGCTGATAACGACGGCGGAGCTGCCGTCTCTGCGAGTGATTTCAACCGGTTCACCATGAGTGGCCGCATCCAGCACTTCTGAGATATTAGCGCGGGCTTGGGTTGAGGTGTATGTACGCATGATGTATCTCCTAAAATGTACATTTAAGTTGTACGTATATTGTGCATTTTATTCAACTGAATCTTGAAGGCGGGTACTCTGAAAGAGTGATTTGTCCTTAATTTAATGCCCACCTTGTTTTCAAATCAATACACGAATACGAGGTCATTATGACAAGATAACTTTATACCCCTGAATTCAAGCGCAGAGCCGTTGCATTGTTGCTTGAAAGTGGCAAATCCGTTGTCCACATGGCTCAACAACTTGATATCAAAGAAAATACGCTCTACAACTGGAAAAAACGATATCAGGGTAAACTAGATTCTGCATTTTCCAATGCACCTCAACTTTCTGTGCACGAATTGGAAATCCGCCGTCTTAAGGTCAAAATCGCCGAACTGGAAGAGGATAAAACTATCCTAAAAAAAGCGGCGCCATTTTTTGTGCGGAAAAGCCGCTGAAATAGGCCATGGTGATTAAATTATCGGCTTTCCATTCCGTGAGTCGTTTTTGTTGGCTGTTGAGCGTCAGCGCCCGTGGTTACTGGGTGTGGTGCGAGAACCTCGTGAGATTTCATGAAATTAAAAAAAGCCCGTATTTACACGGACTTAGTTATATTTCGGGGATGTAGTGAGAGTCTGTGAGTCAGTATGAAACGCTACTCAATGTTTTGTATCTGCTCCCGCATCTGCTCAATTAACACCTTCAACTCAATCGCCGATGCAGTCACCTCTGAATTAATCGACTTCGACGCCAGCGTATTCGACTCGCGGTTGAACTCCTGCATCATAAAGTCTAAACGGCGGCCAACGGCTTCCGGTTTTTTCAAAATGGCATAAGTCTCTTTCACATGTGCTTCAAGGCGGTCCAGCTCTTCGGCGACATCGGTGCGCTGTGCCAGCATCACCAGCTCTTGCTCCAGACGGTTATTGTCTAACTGTACCTGCGCCTCTTCCAGCTTGCTGAGTAGTCGTTCGCGCTGCCAAGCCATAACTTCAGGCATACGGGCACGGACTTTTACCACTTCAGAACTTACCCCTTCCAGACGTTGTTCAATCAGGGTCTTCAGTGACGCGCCTTCACGCTCGCGGGCATCGATAAATTCGTTAATGGCGATCTCCAGTGATTCCATCAGTTCGGTACTGATCGCATCCAAATCCTGACTTTTTGCTGACATCACGCCCGGCCAGCGCAGAATATCGACCGGATTAATTTCTCCTTCATCGCTCTGCATCTTCACCCAATTGGCGGCCTGCACCAGTTGTTGGGCCAGCTCTTTGTTTAGCATCATCTCGGTTTGAGCGGAAGGATCAATGTCAAACCGCAGGTTACACTCGATTTTTCCACGGGTCAGACGCGTACGTAAGCGCTCACGAATTACCGGTTCTAGGCTGCGAAATTGTTCTGGCAGGCGGATGTATGTTTCTAAATAACGCTGGTTAACGGAACGGAGTTCCCAGGTTGCGCTACCCCATTCCCCTTTGGTTTCGTGGCGTGCATAAGCGGTCATACTGCGGATCATAATCAGGTACCCGTTTGTCGAAGAAAAAAGATTATACCTTTGAGTGCCAAACCATACTTGGCTGAATGTATATACGTCTATAGATTCAGGCTACTTAAAATTAGCGCCATAATCAACGAAGTCAGTCTACCACGATATTAGAGGGTCTTTGACTTAACAAAGTAGAGGCTCATCATATAAACGACAGTCAGGCTATACGGGCGAATGAAAAACAGGCCATCAGTTAATTGTTATTTTTTTGTTAAATCCTCTAGGGTTAGGAAATAAACTAAAAATCTATGTCTAAATGAAAAGGGTTAATAAATAATAATTAAATACTTGTTTGAACATATTCAATACGAAATAAATAACTCTATTTGATTAGGGGGTTGTGTTCTTTTTGTTAAAGAAAATCACCTGTGTTACTAATTAGGTAATGCTAATTATCTTAAATTTCCCCCATGTTTGTGATTCTAATTAAATTTATATTTATGAATAATTATTTTTTATTAAAACACGTATGAAATTATCGAATAATTAAAATGAAACTATTTTGTAACTTTTTACGTTATTTCGCTTTTTGGATAATTGGCAAATAAAAACTGGATTACAATCTCGCGCGAATAGAGGTAAGCCGCGCTTTTAAAAATACGGCTAGTCATAATTTTCTTAGAGAATCCCCCTAGTTAAGGGCGTTGTGTAGCGCATCAATGTGACAACCTTATCTTTTTAGCCTCAGGCCTGCCGCTGTCTGTAGGGTGTGCCTGTGGTGAACATAATAGATTAAGCTATCAGACGAAGATCGTTAATTCATTAAATAACGATATAGTTTGAATACAAGGATCGTACTATCATTTTTGGGAGTTATTAATGAATAAAATATATCGTATTATTTGGAACAATACGTTAGGGCTGTGGGTTGTTACTTCTGAGTTAGGTCGGGGAAAAACCAAAAGTGCGGCATCGAAGACATCGACTGGCGTGGGGTTAACATCATCGGCATCTCTTAGTGATCAAACATATCGATTGATTTGGAGTGATCAAACCTCCAGTTGGGTAGCTGTTCCTGAAATTGCTATGGGCAAGTTCAAGGGGATAACGTGTAAGTTACGCAACATATTTGGCACGAGTTTATTAACGTTTCTCTATGCCACTTCTTCTGCTCATGCAACAGATATCACTGCGACTGCCTACACGCCAACAAATGCGAATTATGGGGCGAAAAGCATTGAAGTCGGCTCTGATACCGTCAATCTGACGGGAGATATGAGTTGGACGGAAGGGACGCCTACAAATGGGTCTTATTATAGCCTGATAGGTGGATATAACGCCGGGTATGTTACCGGCGGAATTGACCCGAATGGAAGAATGGGTATCTCTCTTGGTTCGCAGAATAAGGGCATTGCAGTCTACGATCCGGTGACGCAGAGTTACACAACCGTCAAGACGTATGATAGCATCACCGAAATGCCGGGTGGGTCTCTCAATGCTTTTGCCGTGATTTATTCTCCGACTGCATCGGGTAAAGGTCCTTTTGTCGCAGCGCAGATGGCAAATGTCGCCAGTGGCGGCACATTAAATCTCAATGTGGCAGGAACTATTGGTAATGCCTCCGTTAAGGATACGGTCTATGTTGATGTCACCAACGGAACCGCAAACTGGAACTCCAATAATACGATTCTTTTTGGTCGCACCGACTCATCGGTAACAGAGGCTAGCTTGCAGCCTTATACGCGATCCACCGCGTTATCCTCTTATAACGGTACATTTAGCGTGACAGACGCCAAGGGCGCGGTCACACAACACACCGTGACGGATTTAGCCAGTTTCCAAACCTATAACAATTGGCTGGCCAGTCAATTAGCAGCCGGTAATTTGGGTAGCGGTTCTGCTGCTCAAACCAATTACAACATTGCGGTAGCGAAGGCCTACACCAATACGTCTTACACCTATAACGTTAATCCGCAGAGCAGTCCGATCGATATTGCTACCGATCCATTGATGGTTCCGGCCGGAACTCGGATAGCCATGCGTGCCGATGGCGCTAACTCATTTGGTAACATCGCGGCTGGCGGTGGTATGGCAATTGGGTCTGGTGGCGATATGGGTGGCATATTATTGCAGGCGCAAAATGGTGGGACGATTACTAATAACGGTACTGTAACGAGTTGGAGCCTGAATACCGGCGTTGTTGTTGAGAGTAGCGGTAAATTTGTCAATAACGGCGTACGGTCTCTTGCTTTTTCAGATAAAGGCTACGGTGTTAATATGAACTATGACACTATAACAGGTGTTGGGAGTTTGTATGAAAATAATGGAACCGTGAATCTAGCCGCTTATGGGGCGGTCGGCGGTACTGGTGCCAATAACTATTGGGTGAGGGCAAGTACTGGCGGGGCTATTGTCAACCATGGCGCGGTGAATATTGGGACGACGACTCAAATTGGGGTAGGCCAACCAACAGGGGTACTGCTCAGCAATGGTAGCTCTTTCGTCAACGATACGGATGGTTTGGTCTATCTTGGTCGTGGAGCCTCTACGGTGACTGACGGAGATTCGATGAGTCGCGGCGGTGCGGATGTCGCGCAACCGAACGGGGCTGTTGCCATTCAAGCCGATTGGGGCACGACTGTTGACAATAAAGGTACCATTATCATTGGTGATAAGGTACAGAATGGCTGGGGCATCTGGGCCAATGGCGCGGGTCCTGCCAATCTGGTTAATAGCGGTACGATTGAGGTGCGTGGGCATTATAACGCCTCACCGGTTCAGAATATCGGTATATTTAGTACGAACTCTGCCACTGCTGCGGTCGTCAATAACAGTGGCACTATCAACCTGACGGGTATCAACGTGGTTGGTATTAAAACGTTGACCGGTGGTAGAGCACAATCGTCGGGGACGATCAATGTTATTGGGGGCGCAGATGCCGCTTCGGGGCTGAGTAATTATGGCATCTGGTCAGAGGGCAGTGGTTCTTTGGTCAATTTGTCGGGTACAGTCAATCTGTCCGGTGATGGTGCTATTGGTGCTCATGCCCGTTCAGCGGGTGGTGTGGCAGTTTCAGGGCTGGGCAATGTTGTGTTCTCTGGTGGCACCAAGCAGATCGGCTATTTTGCTTACGGCACCGGTGCGACCATCAACAATACCAGCACTGGCACACAGGATGTGTCAACGGAAGGCTCGACGCTGTTCCGTATGGAAGATGGCGCAGACTTTACCGGCGGGGCGGGTGCTTCTTCAATCCTGACCGCATCGGGTAAAGATTCCACCGCTGTTCTGGTGACTGGCCGTACTGGCACTGATGTGTCCGCCTTCAACTCCGGCGGCATGACCATTAACACCAGCGGCGAAAACGCGGTGGCGGTGTTGGTTGAAGGGGGCGCACAGGGTAAGATTGCCTCTACTGCTACCATTAATTTAACCGGCGCGGGCTCCGTAGCTGGCGTTGTTGATGGACAAAAGCACGCGCTGGATGGCTCAGCCACGGGCACGCCAATCGCCGGAACCTTAAGTAACGGTACGCTGGCAGCCGGTGCGGCAGGTTTTGGCACCGGGACGTTGCTGGTTGCACAAGCGAACCTCAACTCCACCTTAGATAAGGTGACCGGCTACATTGCTAAAAATGGCGCATCAGTCAGTAACTCGGGCAATATTGTCTTCACCGGTAAAGAGACCACGGGTATTCAGGTACTTGAAGGCTCAACCGGGGGGAACTCAGGCTCAATCACCGTTCAAGACGGCTCTGTGGGGTTGAGTGCTTCGTCCTCAGGCGCGGCCACCACCTTGAACAACACCGGTAGTCTGGTGCTCAAAGGCGGCACCAATGCCGATCGCACAACCGGTATCTCCGCAACCGGTTCGGCGGTGACGGTGAATATGTCCGCAGGGACTATCGACATGCAGGGCCAAGGTGCCGTGGGCGTGAGTGCCACCGCCGGTGCTAAAGTTAACCTGACCGGGACTTCAGCGGTGACGTTTGCCGCCGAGCCTACCGGTATCACCGATCAGATAGCCTTCCTGGTATCCGGTGCAGGCTCCACCATTAACACCAATACTTCGGGTACAGGCCTGGTGGCTTCCGGTAAAAACTCCACCCTGATCCGCCTTGAAAATGGCGCGACTCAATCAGGCGTGTTGAACATGGGGGCAACAGGAACTGGCTCGCGGGGTATCTGGGCGACGGGTGCGGGCACCACCGTGACGGCATTGTCGGGCTCCACCTTCAATGTCGGTGGTGACAACGCCATGGCGGTATTGGTACAAGGCGGCGCGGAAGGAAACCTTAAAGCGGGAACCACCGTCAACCTGACGGGAACCAACACTATCGTCGGGACGGTAGACGGTAACGAATACGCGATTGATGGCGTCACGGTACTGAACACCAACACCGGCTCTAAACTCAATTCTGACGCTACCCTCAACTCCACCACGGCAGGGGCGACCGGCTTTATTACTCAGAATCAGGGGATCCTGACCAACAATGGCACCATCAATTTCCAAGGTGCTAACAGTCAGGCCGTGAAGGTGCTGGATGGGACGTTCATCAACACCGCCAACATTTCAGCCAACGGCACGGCCGTCTATGTGGAAGGGGCGAAGGCCACGGTTCAAAATAACGGTGGGGCGATCTTGGCCACCGACGGTAAGGCTGCGGTCGAGCTAGGCACGGGAGCGAACCTCAATCTGGTTGGCTCGGGCGTGAATACGGTTGAGGGTCAGGGCACGGCACATGCGGTGTTAGTCGATAGCGGCGCGACCGGCTTAACCGTTAGCGGTGCACATCTGATCGTTAACGCCGCCGGTGCCAGCGGTAACGGCATTGAGAATGCCGGAAATATTGCCGGTATTCAGTTAAATGACACCACGATTGACGTGATGAACGGCAAGGGTGTGCGGACTTCGGCGTCGTTAGACACCACCAACAGCGGCACCATCAATGTGGCCGGCTCTGGCACGGGTCTGGCGTTTGAAGACGCGGCGGGTGCGGCCATGGGCAACAATGTTGACCTGTCAGGCTCGTCCGCCCTGAATATCAACGTGACTGGCGCTAATGGTACCGGGATTTCGGTGAAACACACCGGCAATGGCGAGGTGAAAAATGCGGCCAATGTGACCGTGTCGGCCGGTGGCGGCTCTGCGGTGGCATTAAGTGGTGTCTCGACCTTTGAGAACGCCGGCAAACTGAACACCGCTTCAACCGCCAACGTGGTTGATCTGGGTGCGACGAAGTCCGTGACCAACAGCGGTGAAATCAATGCGGCCAGTGCGACTGGGGCGGCGTTGACCTTTGATGCGCAGGATTCAACCCTGAGCAACACCGGTAAGATTATCGGGGTGGTTGATTTGGGTGCTGGTGCCAACACCGCCACTAACGCGGCGGGCGCGAGCATCACCGGTAACATCATTTCTGCCACGGGCAATAACACCGTGACGAACAGCGGCACGATTGTGGGCGATATCGCGCTGGGTTCAGGCACCAATAATGTGACCCTGAACGCCGGTTCAACGGTGGTGAACGTCAGCGGGACTACAGGCGTTAACAATGTGACCGTGAAAGGCGATGCGGCCTTTACCGCCCTAGAGGGGGGGATTGGCGGCGGCGCGGATACGGTGACCTTTGATGGCGCAACGCATACCCTGAGCGCGACCAGTGATATTGACCATTTTGAAAACATGAAGCTGATTAATGGTTCAACCATTAACACCGCTGATTTAATCAAGATGACCGATACGGCGGGCGGCGCGGGGTCAATCAGTATTGACGGCACGTCAACGTTGGCCATTGCGGCCCCGGCGGATTACACCCTGAACCATGCCTTGAGCGGCAACGGTAAGATTGACGTGACGTCGGGTACCCAGTTCGACTTCGGCGCGGCGGCGGGCAATCAGTTTGCCGGACGGGTGAATATGAACAGCGCGGAGTTTGCGCTTTCGGGCTTGAATACCACGGCGTTGACCAAAGCGACGCTGTCGGTGATGGGCAATAACACCACCACGGTCGGCAACGGCATTCAGAATATCGGTGGCTTAAGCATCGACGGCGGTACGATGAATTTCGGGGTGACCATTCCGAATGCGGTTACGTCGGATAGCTTTATTGCGGTGGCGGGTACGCTGGATGCATCGGGTATCGGTAAAATTCAGGTCACCAAGGGCAGTTTTGATAACGCGACCGTGCCGGTGGTGAATAAAACCCTCGGCCTGCTGGACCAGCAGAACGAAACATTGGTGCAGTTAGTCTCTGCTCAGACGGCAATCGGTGGGGCGGGTGCGCTGCAACTGATTGATGAAAACGGGGCCGCTATCAGCAATGGCAGTGTCAGCGCCATCAGTCAGAACGGGGTTCATGCCGCCGATGGGACCTATGATTATCGTTTAACCACCAGCGGAGATAAGGGCAATGGCCTGTACGTGGCGTATGGCTTAACTCAGCTTGACCTGTTAACCAGCGGCACCGACAAACTGGTGATTAATACCGCCGACAGCACGGAAAAAACCTTGTCCGCTAAGGTTATCGGCAGTGGCGACTTAGGGATTGTGGCGGGTAATGGCGCGGACGCGCTGACCATCAGCAATGTCACCAACAGTTACACCGGCGAGACCGACCTGCAAACCGGAACCCTGACGCTGGGGACTGATAACGCATTAGGACAAACCAGCAAACTGACGTTAGCTGACAGCACCACGGCGAACGTTAATGGTAAAACCCAGACCGTGGGTGAGTTAGCGACGGCGCAGACCAGCCAACTGAATCTGGACAACGGTAACCTGACCGTGACGCACGGTGGACAGGTTGACGGTAGTCTGGCGGGCGCAGGTCAGTTGACCCTGACAGGGGATACGCTATCCCTGACCCAGAACAACAGTGGATTCACCGGGACCACCGACATTAACGCCGGGGCAACCGCCCGCGTGACGCAGCCTCAGGGCTTAGGTCAGGGTGTGATTAATAATGAAGGTACACTGAATCTGGACGGCGCGGCGGGCACCTTGCTCAACAGCCTGAAAGGCACTCAGGGTGACGTGTTGTTAACGCAGGACGCAGACATCACCTTGGGCGGAAATAACACCGACTATGCCGGTACCTTCACCACCACCAGCGGAACCACACTGACCAGCACGGCCAGTGAGCAATTGGGGTCGTCAACGGTTCACAATGACGGCACCTTTGTGCTGGATACGGCAGACCAGTGGGCGATGAATAACACCGTCGACGGCAGTGGCACCGTGGTGAAACGCGGCACGGGTACCGTTCTGTTAGACGGTAACAACGTCTCGGCCGGGCTGACCACCATTGAGAATGGGGTGTTGCAGGTGGGTGGAACGTCAGGCACCGCATCACAGGCCATCTTGACCAGCAATGTGAATATCACCGAGCAGGGTACATTAGGTGGTTACGGTCAGGTGGTGGGTAATGTGGACAACAGCGGTAACTTGACGATGGGCCGTGCGTTAACGGGCGGTGCACCGAGTGAATTTACCATCAACGGTAACTATACCGGCAATAACGGCACCGTGACCTTTAATACCGATTTGGGCGATGACAACTCCGCGACGGATAAACTGATTATCAAAGGCGATACCGCCGGACAGAGTCAGGTTGTGGTCATGAGCGCCCGCGGTGAGGGAGCCCAAACCGTCGAAGGGATTAAACTTATCGATGTGGGTGGCAGCTCGAACGGCGAGTTTACGCTGAAAGGCCGTGCGGTGGCGGGTGCGTATGAATACTTCCTGAATAAAGGTGGTGTTTCGACGCCGAACGACGGTGATTGGTACCTGCGTTCAGTGTTGCCAGCGCCGGTTAATCCAGACACCCCGGTTAATCCAGAGACGCCAGATACACCAGTAGCCCCGGTGACGCCAGTCACTCCGACCCCGACCAACAGCGTTGTGCGTCCGGAAGCGGGAAGTTATATGGCGAATATGGCGGCAGCCAACAAGATGTTTAATCTGCGTTTAGAAGACCGTGAAGGTCGGGCAGAGAACTCCAGTATGTGGCTGCGTCAGCAGGGAGACCGTAATAAGTTCAGAGATAACAGCGGGCAAATTAAAACCGCGACCAATACCTATGTGGTACAGGGCGGCGGTGAAGTGGCGCAGACTCAGTTTACTGATACTGACCGTTTAGGCGTTGGCTTGATGTTAGGTTACGGTAAGTCAGACAGCCAGAGTCGTAATCACCGCAGTGGTTATAACTCCCGAGGCCAAGTCGATGGTTACAGCGGCGGCGTTTACGCCACGTGGTATCAGGATGCGAAAACGCTGGACGGTCTGTATGTTGACAGCTGGGTACAGTACAGCATGTTGAATGCGTCGGTGCACGGTGACCAACTTTCCAGTGAAAGCTACGACATGAATGGGCTGAGCGCCTCGGTTGAAAGCGGCTATCGTATCCCGGTCTATCAAGGTGAAAACGGTAACGTGTTTGTGACCCCACAGGCGCAAATCACGTGGAACGGTATCAAAGCCGATGACCATAAGGAAGCCAACGGCACGCGGGTGAGCTCTGACGGTAACAACAATGTTCAGACGCGTCTGGGCGTGAAGTTATCCCGTGATGGCGTGAGCGATATGGACAAAGGCAGCGACAAACTGTTTACCGTGTATACCGAAGCCAACTGGCTGCACAACACCGAACAGGCGGGTGCCACCATGGACGGCGTGGCTATCAAGCAGGCGGGAAGCGCGAACATTGGTGAACTGAAGGTGGGAGCCGAAGGGCAACTGAATAAGCATGTGAATCTGTGGACTAACGTGGCCCAGCAACTGGGTAATGATGGTTATAGCGACACGGCGGTTACCGTTGGATTTAAATATAAGTTCTAATAAGTTCTAATAATAGTTAAGTAAAAGGGCTGTAATCATTGATTGCAGCCCTTTTTATTTAATCTTTATCAAATCATCATACTCCACACTATTTATCTGTCAGCGCTAAGTAAAACCACTTTATACCCCGCAAAGTTTACCAACCCATGATAGGCATTAGGCCGCGAAATCAGTATAATGCGCGGTCACAGAAGCAGGGTGTGTTCCTCAGTATTATCGAGAAGCTACTGTGGAACACCTCCTGAGCTAATCCTGAAACTAAATCAGCGGAGATTATTGCATGCGTCCAGAAGGTCGAAGTGCTCAACAAGTACGCCCTATCACCCTTACCCGCAACTACACAAAGCATGCAGAAGGCGCTGTTCTGGTAGAGTTTGGCGAAACCAAAGTCTTATGTACTGCCACCATTGAAGAAGGCGTACCGCGTTTTCTGAAAGGTCAGGGGCAAGGATGGATTACTGCGGAATACGGTATGCTACCGCGATCAACCCATACCCGTAACCCGCGTGAAGCGGCAAAAGGCAAGCAGGGTGGTAGAACGCTGGAAATTCAGCGTCTGATTGCCCGTTCACTGCGTGCTGCTGTGGATCTGACTAAGTTGGGTGAATTTACCATTACGTTAGACTGCGACGTACTACAGGCCGATGGCGGCACTCGTACGGCTTCTATTACAGGCGCCTGTGTCGCGTTAGCCGATGCATTGAACAAGCTGGTTGCCGATGGCAAGCTGAAGCAAAATCCGATGAAGTGTATGGTAGCTGCGGTATCCGTTGGTATTGTGGGTGGCGAAGCGGTTTGCGATCTGGAATATGTGGAAGACTCTGCTGCAGAAACTGACATGAATGTGGTGATGACCGACGATGGTCGCATGATTGAAGTACAGGGCACTGCCGAGGGGGAACCCTTCACCCATGAGGAGCTGTTGAGCCTGTTGGCGCTGGCGCGTCAGGGAATTGAGACTATCATCGAGGCGCAAAAAGCAGTCCTTGAACAATAAGTTGAAAAGCGGCGGAGACGTCGCTTTTTTTACGATCGAATTTTTACGATTTAACGTTGTGTGATCGGTTGAGGAGATACCGTTTATGAAACCCTATCAGCGCGAGTTTATTGAGTTCGCCCTTAACAAGCAGGTATTAAAGTTTGGTGAATTCCACCTGAAATCAGGACGAATTAGCCCCTACTTTTTTAATGCGGGTCTCTTTAATACTGGCCGCGATCTGGCTTTATTAGGGCGTTTTTACGCGGCAGCACTGGTGGATTCGAGTATTCAGTTCGATTTGCTGTTTGGCCCGGCTTATAAAGGCATTCCGATTGCGACCACCACGGCGGTGGCTTTGTCCGAACACCACGACCGCGATGTACCTTATTGCTTTAACCGTAAAGAAGCGAAAGATCACGGCGAAGGTGGGCACTTAGTGGGTAGCCCTTTGACGGGTCGTGTGATGCTGGTAGACGATGTGATCACTGCTGGTACCGCTATTCGCGAGTCAATGGACGTGATTCGACAGCACGATGCTTCGTTAAGCGGTGTGTTGATCTCTTTGGATCGTCAGGAACGGGGTCGTGGCGAACTGTCTGCCATTCAGGAAGTAAAACGCGACTACCAGTGTGAGGTGATCGCCATTATCACGCTGGACGATTTAGTGGAATATTTGGCAGAGAAGCCGGAGATGGCGCAACATCTGGTGGCGATTCAGGCTTACCAGAATGAATATGGTGTTTGATATTTTGTTATGAATCACAAAATAGTTCGTCCACTGTATTGCCAGTGGACGAACGTTGTACCGAGATAACTCATTACAGCAAGATATCACACAGCGCCGGATCCTTTCGGTCCAGATAGTGAATCGACTGAATACGGCGGATGGTACGCGATTTACCTCGAATCAGCAGCGTCTCGGTGGTTGCCATATTGCCGGTGCGCTGAATGCCATTCAGTAAATCACCTTTGGTGATGCCGGTGGCGGAAAAAATGATATTGTCGTTACGGGCCATATCTCCCAGTGTGAGTACTTTACCCGCGTCGATCCCCATTTGTTTACAGCGCGCCAGCTCTTGCTCGCCAATGCGGCGGTTTTCTTCGCTGTCGCCTTTAACCTGATGACGAGCCAACAGGCGAGATTGCATATCACCATCTAGCGCGCGAATAACCGCCGCAGAAATAACCCCTTCCGGCGCACCACCGATGCCGTACATCACGTCGACTTCACTGTCCGGCATACAGGTTAGGATAGAGGCGGCTACATCACCGTCAGGAATGGCAAATACTCGAACGCCAAGCTGTTGCATCTCTTCAATCACTTTATCGTGACGGGGCTTCGCCAAGGTAATCACTGTCAGCTCAGACAACGGCTTATTGAGTTTTAATGCGATACGCTTAAGGTTTTCGGTTAACGGTTGGTTCAGATCGATGGTGTCTTTAGCGCCGGGGCCAACGACTAATTTTTCCATATACATATCAGGCGCATGCAGAAACGCCCCTTTTTCCGCTACCGCTAATACCGCCAGCGCATTGGCCTGCCCCATAGCGGTCATCCGTGTTCCTTCGATAGGATCTACCGCAATATCAACCGCATCGCCATTGCCAGTACCAACTTTTTCACCAATATACAGCATCGGTGCCTCATCGATTTCACCTTCACCGATGACAATTTCACCGTCGATATTGACCTGATTGAGCACGATCCGCATGGCTTCAACCGCCGCGCCGTCAGCTTTGTTTTTATCGCCACGGCCTAAGTAGCGATAACCTGCCAGTGCCGCAGCCTCGGTGACGCGAGAAAACTCAATCGCAAGTTCACGTTTCATGTATTGGGATCCGTAATATATTGAAGAATTAAGATGCGTAAAAAACTGCCGGGATCTTATCACAGTTAAAACGTGGTGGAATGGCGCGGTGAGCGAATAATCCATAGATTAAAGGGCCGTATACCGGCCCTTTAACTTTCATTAGGGTAATCGTTGGACTAAGTTCGATACGCACTGTTATTGAGTGCGATGGTTTTCCGACCGTGCACAAAGATAATACCGGCAATTTGTTTTACGGTCGGGATATTCTCATTCGCTGATTCTAAATAAGTCTCATAGAGCAATATTACTCATCATGCTCTTCCCACTCGCGGGCGCGCGCCACGGCTTTCTGCCAACCTTTGTAACGGTAGTTACGTTCAGTGGTTTCAATGCCTGGTTTAAATACGCGCTCAATGTCTGCTTTGCTCTTCACTTCTTCCAGATCGCTCCAGAAGCCAACCGCTAGACCTGCAAGATAAGCTGCACCTAATGCGGTGACTTCACGCACTGCTGGGCGTTCCACTGAAGTACCGAGAATGTCTGATTGGAACTGCATCAGGAAATTGTTGGAGACGGCTCCACCATCAACCCGAAGGGCTTTCAGACGGGTTCCCGCATCTGCTTGCATGGCATCCAGTACGTCGCGAGTTTGATAAGCGATAGATTCCAGCGTTGCGCGAATAATGTGGTTTGAGTTAACGCCACGGGTCAGGCCGAGGATAGCACCGCGAGCATACGGATCCCAATAGGGTGCGCCAAGGCCCGTAAAGGCAGGTACGACGTAAACGCCGTTACTGTCTTTCACTTTGGTAGCGAAATATTCGGAGTCCATCGCATCGTTAAATAGTTTCAGTTCATCGCGTAGCCACTGGATAGAGGCTCCGCCAATAAATACGGCACCTTCTAGTGCATAGTTCACTTCACCGCGCGGGCCACAGGCGATAGTGGTCAACAGACCATGTTCTGACTTAACCACTTCCTTACCGGTGTTCATCAGTAGGAAGCAGCCAGTACCGTAGGTATTTTTCGCCATGCCAGGCTGAACGCACAGGTGACCAAACAGGGCCGCCTGCTGGTCACCCGCCATACCGGAAATTGGAATACGTGTTCCGCCTTTTCCACCAATGTTGGTTTTGCCATAGATTTCAGATGATGGGCGAACTTCTGGCAGCATTTCTCGTGGAATATCCAGCGCTTCCAGCATGCGCTCATCCCACTGTAAGGTTTTAATATTGAACAGCATGGTACGAGAAGCGTTGGTGTAGTCGGTGACGTGGGTACGGCCCTGAGTCATGTTCCACACCAGCCAGGTGTCAACGGTACCAAACAGCAGTTCGCCACGTTTGGCTCGATCGCGAGCGCCTTCTACGTGGTCGAGAATCCATTTTACTTTGGTGCCGGAAAAGTAGGGGTCGACCACCAGACCGGTATTTTCACGAATATAGTCGGTCATGCCCTCTTTCTTTAGTTGTTCACAAATGCTGGCGGTTCTGCGGCACTGCCAGACGATAGCGTTATAAACAGGTTTACCGGTAGCCTTATCCCAGACAATGGTGGTTTCACGCTGGTTGGTAATCCCGATAGCAGCCACTTCATCAGAACTGATACCCGTTTGAGCCAGCACTTCAACCAGTACGGCACTCTGTGTTGCCCAGATTTCCATTGGGTCATGTTCTACCCAACCGGCATGAGGGTAGATCTGAGTAAATTCACGCTGTGATACACCGATAATATTAGCATCGTGGTCTAAAACCACCGCTCGTGAACTTGTGGTTCCCTGATCGAGGGCGACAATATATTTTTGCTCAGTCGTCATTGGGCTAGCTCCGTGAATTGACGTAGTAAAAAGGGGTAAGAACGGTCATTATTTTTTATCTTCAATAGCACAGGCATCACAGGGTAAATTACCGCCGATAAATACCTTATAGCCCCATGCTCCCAAGCAGCCACCGATAATAGGCCCCATAATGGGTACAATAAAATAAGGGATTTCTCTTCCACCTGTGAAGGCGATGTTACCCCAGCCAGCGAAATAGGCGAACAGTTTCGGGCCGAAGTCACGGGCCGGGTTCATGGCGAAGCCGGTTAATGGGCCCATCGATGCACCAATCACGGCAACCAGAATACCGATCAGCAATGGACCCAGCGAACCACGCGGGACGCCGTTGCCGTCATCGGTTAAGGCCAGAATCAAGGCTAACAGGGTGGCAGAAATCACCACTTCCACACAGAATGCTTGGAAGACGTTAATTGCCGGGTTTGGATAAGTAGAGAATGTTCCCGCCAGTGACAGGCTGTCTACGCTGCCCCGGACAATATGTTGAGCGGCTTCGACTTCGTAAAATAAGCTGAAGTAAAGTGCATATACCATTGCCGCACCGCAAAATGCGCCGGCAACCTGTGAAATAATATAAGGAATCACTTTTTTGCGATCGAAGCAGGCAAATAGCCACAAAGCGATGGTAACCGCCGGATTCAGGTGAGCACCCGATACGCCAGCGGTTAAGTAGACGCCCAGCGCCACTGCTAGACCCCAGATAATACTAATTTCCCATTGTCCAAAACTGGCTCCGGTGACTTTCAGTGCAGCAACACAACCGATACCAAAAAAGAGAAACAGTCCCGTACCAAGGAATTCAGCAATACATTGCCCTCTTAAGGTAGGGCCAGCGTTTTGACTCATAGATATAGTCCTGCAATTGAAGGGTAGGGAGGTAATTTGATTACCTGTATTGGCCTCTATTTTTTATTAGATAGAGGAGATGAACGGATTTTATCGTTATCGCGCTATATCGAAAAATAACGAAAGTATGATTTTGTGTATTCGGTCAAATAATTGTTTTTTTGAGTTCGAAAAGTGATAAGTGACGCAGGTTTATATTGGACCACCACACGTTTTGAGAGAACGGCGTCATCGCCATGATAAGATTAATCACTACGGGTTTAAGTATTTTTGTTGCTAGCGAGTTAACTGTACGGTCAGATTGATAAAATTTCTGAACATTCGCGCTTTATATAGGTCTATGTCTGGACAGCGTTCGATCAGGTAAATACAATCAGGCTGTTGATTTTGGCGTTCCACCAATGGGATGTGCGAATCCTGCCGCTAGCGGCTGTTATAAATGTTAGGTTTTCCGCTTTGCGGTTATGTCTATATGAGGACAAAATAATGTCATTTGAAGTATTCGAAAAACTGGAAGCTAAGGTCCAACAGGCCATTGATACTATCACTTTGTTGCAAATGGAAATTGAAGAGCTGAAAGAGAAAAATAACTCTTTAGTTCGTGATATTGAAACTTCTTCTAACGGACGTGAGTCATTAGTGAACGAAAACGCTCAGTTGAAGCAAGAACAACAAGCTTGGCAGGAGCGTTTACGTCTTCTGTTGGGTAAAATGGATGAAGTCTAATCGATTTAACGGTTAGTCATCAGACAATAAAAACGCCGCGTATGCGGCGTTTTTATTTAAATCTATTGAGTAAAATAGGAGAACGCAGGGCGGAAACCTCACTGTTTCCACTTATCATGGCTTATTCGATGTCTAACGCTTCTTCTGACAGGATGATGCCGGTATTGTCGGCATAAAGATGGTCTCCAGAGAAGAAGGTTACACCACCAAAGTTAACGCGAATATCACTTTCGCCAATGTTCTGTGAGTCAGCGCCAACCGGGATAGCCGCTAAAGCCTGAATGCCAATATCCAGATCTTCCAGTTCATCGACCTGACGAACCGCACCGTAAATCACTAGGCCTTCCCACTCGTTTTGAACGGCAAGACGGGCCAATTCAGCATCGATCAGTGCTCGGCGAACGGAACCGCCGCCATCGACCAATAATACGCGGCCCTGACCATTCTCTTCCAATAGCTCATATAGCAGGCCATTGTCTTCGAAACATTTAACCGTGGTGATTTGACCACCAAAAGAGGGGCGTCCACCAAAGTTAGAGAACAGAGGTTCTACAACGTTGACTTCTTCATGATAGATGTCACATAACTCGGAAGTATCATATTTCATAAAATCGACGCCTGTTTCCATTGGTTCATTTTTAGCCATGAATAATCAGTATATCCTGATTTTTACAAGGATAGCAAAGTCATCCTGGTGTTGAGGCCAACGGATCGGCTTATCCAAGATGGATAATAATAAAAATGACGGATGAGCCGCGTTAGCTGAGTACCACACCGATGGCAAAAAGGATATTGGTCAGCAGTGCACCTTTAACCATCTGTTCCAGCATCGGGCGCATTGCCACTGCCGTTGGCTCATGTAATACATACATAGCGTGACGGTAGAGTAGGGGTACCGCCAGAATAAATAGCCAGCCACTCCAACTGCGTAAATCAAACAGGGCAAATAGAACCAGACACAAAAGTGCGCCGGCCAGTAACATGAAGTGATAGCGGCGGCCCCATAGGGGGCCTAAGCGTACTGCAAGCGTGTTTTTACCATTCATACGGTCATTATCAATATCGCGCAAATTATTGATATTCAAAACCGCGGTTGCCAATAAACCGCAAGCAGTGGCGGGTAGCATCACCACTGTATCGAAAGTTCCGGCCTGTAGATAATAGGTACCGGCGACGCTTAACCAGCCAAAGAAGATCAAAACGGAAATATCCCCCAATCCCATATAGCCATATGGCTTACGGCCAACGGTATAGGTGATGGAGGCGACAATCGCCAGTAGGCCTAGCCCCAGAAAGCCAATAATGTCTTCTGGTTTTTTACAGGCTAAAGCAATAAGACCAATGCCGGAGGCGATAGTAAGAATGATGACAATAATCAGGGCGCGTTTCATTTGAGCCTGATTAATTAGTCCTTTTTGCATACCTCGGTTGGGGCCAATACGCGTTTCCGTATCACTGCCTTTTATTGCATCCCCATAGTCATTCGCCAGATTAGATAAGATCTGTAGCATTGCCGCAGTGAGCAGAGCCATCAGCGCAATATCCAACTGAAAATAGTGCATCCAAGCAGCCAGCGCGGAACCGGTAACAATCGATGCCAATGCCAGAGGCAATGTACGGGGGCGCAGGCTCTCAATCCAGGCTGCTGTTTTACTTGTTGAGTGAGTTTGGCTCATGTCTTAGTTTTAATTTAGTAACTTTTAATTTGAGAATAATGTCATAGCGGGCAAATCGGCTAGACGCTAACTATACGCGTATTATAGAGAATTTAACGAGAGTTTGCTTTGATTCTGGGTAAAACCAAACGAATACTAAGGAATAAGTTTACGGGAGGCTAGTGCCTCCCGTAAATACGACTGATTGAGTAGGGTGATAAAAAACGTTACAGAATGAAACGGCTTAAATCTTCATTATCAACTAATTCATCCAGATGATGACGAACGTACTCAGCATCGATATCAATGCTTGTCCCGTTGCTTTCACTGGCGTCATAGGAGATATCTTCCATTAAACGCTCCAAAACGGTATGTAAACGACGGGCACCAATGTTTTCTGTGCGTTCGTTTACCTGCCATGCCGCTTCCGCAATACGACGAATACCGTCGGTCTGGAAGTTGATGGTTACCCCTTCCGTTGCCATTAACGCTTTGTATTGCTCGGTTAATGATGCACTTGGTTCTGTCAGGATACGTTCAAAATCTTCGGTGGTCAGGGCCTGTAGTTCAACACGGATCGGTAAACGACCTTGTAATTCAGGAATCAGGTCTGAAGGGCTGGCTGTCTGGAATGCACCGGAAGCAATAAACAGAATGTGGTCAGTTTTCACCATGCCGTGTTTTGTGGATACGGTACAGCCTTCTACCAGCGGCAGTAAGTCACGTTGGACTCCTTCGCGGGATACATCTGGGCCAGAGACTTCACCGCGCTTACAGATTTTGTCGATCTCATCAATAAACACGATACCGTGCTGTTCAACGGCATCAATCGCCTGTTGCTTTAGTTCTTCCGGGTTGATCAACTTGCCAGCTTCTTCTTCAATCAGCATTTTAAACGCGTCTTTGATCTTCATTTTGCGCGGTTTTTGCTTTTGTCCACCGAGGTTTTGAAACATAGACTGTAGCTGATTGGTCATCTCTTCCATGCCCGGAGGAGCCATAATCTCTACACCCATGGACATGGTTGCCAGTTCGATTTCGATCTCTTTATCGTCCAATTGACCTTCACGCAGTTTTTTGCGGAATGCTTGACGGGCAGCAGAGCTGTCGGAACCGTGTTCAGTCTGGCCCCAGTTGTCGCGGGCGGGTGGAATTAATACGTCGAGAATGCGTTCTTCCGCCAGCTCTTCAGCACGAAAACGCATTTTTTCAACGGATTGTTGACGCACCATCTTGATGGCAGAATCTGTTAAATCGCGGATGATGGAATCAACTTCTTTCCCCACGTAGCCCACTTCGGTGAACTTGGTGGCTTCGACTTTGATAAATGGCGCATTGGCCAGTTTAGCCAAACGACGGGCAATTTCAGTTTTACCGACACCGGTTGGGCCGATCATTAAAATATTTTTTGGCGTGACTTCATGGCGTAACACTTCATCAAGCTGCATGCGGCGCCAGCGGTTACGTAGAGCAATAGCCACGGCACGCTTGGCTTTGTTCTGACCGATGATATAGCTGTCAAGTTCACTGACGATTTCGCGAGGGGTCATTTCAGACATCATTACGGTCCTTATTCTTTAGCTTTTAATTCTTCGATGGTTTGGAAACGGTTGGTGTAAATACAGATATCACCGGCAATCGACAGCGACTTCTCCACGATATCTCTGGCGTTCATATCGGTATTTTCCAACAGTGCTCTGGCGGCAGATTGGGCATAAGGGCCACCAGAACCGATGGCAATCAGATCGTTTTCTGGTTGGATCACATCACCATTACCGGTGATGATCAGGGACGCAGTTTCATCCGCTACCGCTAACAGCGCTTCTAATCGACGAAGCATACGGTCGGTACGCCAGTCTTTCGCCAGCTCAACTGCGGCTTTAGTTAGATGCCCTTGATGCATTTCCAGCTTGCGCTCAAAGCGTTCAAACAGGGTGAAGGCATCTGCGGTGCCACCAGCAAAGCCAGCAATCACACGGTCGTTATACAGGCGGCGAACTTTACGGGCATTGCCTTTCATCACGGTGTTACCCAGAGTTACCTGGCCATCACCCCCAATTACTACATGACCGTTGCGGCGAACGCTTACAATTGTTGTCACGTGCAGATCCTCATTAACTGATAGGAACAGCCTTACATAATAGGCAAGGCATAATTGGTAATTAGATGGGGGAATGGCATCAGATTTTCAACCCTGACGAAGTAAAATATTCAGCGTTGGATTCGGGGGCTTAAATAACATTCGGGCCGCCATAAGGCAGCCCGAAGTGAGAGGTAAACTTTATAATTTACAGATAATTATTTTCCTGAGGCCACCGGAATACAATTGCTTACACCGCTACTTTTCAGCCGTTGTAAAGTTTTGTCTGCGGCCTCGCGATTATTATAAGGGCCAAGAATTACCCGATTCCAACCGCCGCTGGTGCTGATTCGGCTTTCAATGCCGGAAAATGCCAGATTAACCTTCACTGACTCGGCCTGATCCAAGGCTTTGAATGAACCACATTGAATAATCCAGCGTTGGTTTTGTGCCTGAGCAGCGGTTTGACTGGTGGTTTTTGGCGTTGGCTCTTGGGGTTGTGTTGACGCCGGTGGAGCCGTTTTCTTTGGTGGCGTTTGGGCTTGGTCTTGAGCTGACGCCGGTGGAGTCGTTTTCTTTGGTGGCGTTTGGGCTTGGTCTTGAGCTGACGCCGGTGGAGTCGTTTTCTTTGATGGCGTTTGGGCTTGGTCTTGAGCTTGAGCTGACGCCGGTGGAGCCGTTTTCTTTGGTGGCGTTTGGGCTTGGTCTTGAGCTTGAGCTGACGCCGGTGGAGCCGTTTTCTTTGGTGGCGTTTGGGCTTGGTCTTGAGCTTGAGTTGGCGCCGGTGGCGTCGTTTTCTTTGGTGGTGTTTGAGTTTGTGGCTGCACCTGCGGTTGAATATTGGTGGCCGCAGTATTGTTTAATGCCGGCTTAGCTCCACCATCGCGAGCAGTAGATAGACGTCCACTGGCATCAACGCCAGAAAGTTGAACCGGTGGTTTTTGCATATCAGCCTGAATTTGGTCCAGCACTCTTCGCTGTTCTGTCGTCAACGGAGCGGGAGAACTCGTTTTTGGCTGGCCTGTTGAATTAGGCGAGTTAGTAACCTGACGGTTTTCCAGCTCTTTTATGTAGCTCCAGCGCTCTTCCGGTTTTGGTGGCAAACCATTGCCCGGTTTAACCGGAGGTGTTCCTGCCGCGGATGCCGTTTCAGGCTTATGCTGGGTAATATAGTAAAGGCCTCCGCCAAACACGACCAATACGGCGAGGGCAAGCACAATCATCAGTTTGGACGTGCCACCTGATGAGCTTTTTTTCGTTCTGCTATTTTTTTTACTCCGCGTCCCCGATCGGCTACGGCTTACATAATCTCGTTGTGCCACTATGACTTCACTACATTTGTTTTTAGAAACAGATTAAAAGAGAACCGTTATAGTACGTAATATGTGGTACTTTGGCTAGTTATGTGGTTTTGCGGTACTGGCGCGAACAATCAATTCACTGTCAAGCAAGACCGATCCACCCTTAGTTCCGCTGCCCTGTAGTAGCTCGAGCAGCATCAGTACTGCCTGCTGGCCGATTTTATACCTAGGCTGTGCAACCGTGGTTAATGGCGGATCGACGTATTGTGCCAGAGCAATATCATCAAATCCAACAATTGACAGCTGTTCTGGAACGTGGATACCCATCTTTTTTGCCTGAGAAATGGCACCAATTGCCACTATGTCACTGTGGCAGAATATAGCGCTGGGTGGCTGAGGTAATGCCATTAGCTGAGAGAGTGCATCAGCTCCAGCTTCAAAGCTTAAAGAGCCAGAAGTGATATAACACTTTTCTACCGCAATTCCACCTCGTTGTAATGCCTGAACATAGCCCTGCCGACGATAGTGGCTAAGGTGTAAATGGTCTGGACCAGAAATACAGGCAATACGACGATGCCCCAACCGTTGCAAATAGTACACAGCATTAAAGGCAGCCGTCAGATTATCAATATGGATGGTGGGTAATTTTAGCTCCGGCAAATATTCATTGGCCATCACCATGGGGGGGAATGGGTGGTTGGTTTCATCATGCCTTTCAAACGGAAAGTTGGCTCCCAGCAAAATAACGCCGTTAACCTGCTGCAATATTGTTGATAGTGAAATCGTCTCAAGAGGTTGCTGGCGATTATCCAGAAACAGAACAATATAGCCATATTCAGCCGCAGTCTGCTGAATACCTTGCATGACATCGGTAAAGAATGGGTCAGTGATGTCCAGCGCCATGGCCAGTAGTATTTTAGACTCTCCCTGTTTTTGGTTTTTGCCCAGCATATAAGGAATATAGCCGGTTTGCTTAATGGCTTTTTCTATTCTGTCTCGGGTTTTATAGGAGACTTTTTCTGGCATCATCAGTGCTCTGGAGACGGTAGCCGTTGATACGCCAGCTAGGTCAGCGACATCTTTCATCGTCACCTGGGCTGGGTTTTTATTCTGTTCCAAAGAGGGGATCCTCCTAATGGCAATATATTCTATGCATATATAGGATATAGCCTATTATTTTCCCTGATATTTATTCTTTCATTGTTCAGGGGGAATATTGCATGATGTGCTGTAGCATGCTCCTACTTAAACGCAGGCCAATGGTCTGTAGTCAATCTGGCTGTCTTATTATGAATAAATAGTTTGGATGCATTATTTCTAGCAACAGTTTTATGCTATTCCGCTATTGAATTGTATGCTGTGAATCAACTTTTTAGAGCCAGTTCTCAATAAAGCGATCTTTAACCCTCGATTGGATCCACATCGAGCGTCCATTTCACTTTTTTAGCCTGTGGCATCGTGGTCATTTGTAACCTCAGGGCGTGCAGAATTTGCTGTAAACGTCCGCGAGATGGGTGTTGAATAAGCAACTGCCAGCGGAAACGACCGCCGCGTTTGGCTTGCAAGGCAGGGACTGGGCCAAGGATCCACAGCGAGCTATCACTGGCTCTGACGTTTTCCAGTTTTTCTTTTAGTTGTTGTAAAAACGGCGATGCCTGTTGATTATCATGGTCTTCGGCACGAAATAGGGCATGAAAGGTAAATGGTGGCAGGAAGACGCTTTTACGCTCTTCAATCGCCTGTTTAGCAAAGGCATCATAGCCTTGATGCAACAGGGTTTGTAACAGAGGGTGTTCCGGATGGTGGGTTTGCAGTAATACCTCGCCTTGCTTACCGGCACGGCCTGCGCGACCAGAAACTTGAGTATACAACTGTGCAAAACGTTCAGCTGCGCGGAAATCGGCGGAGAACAACGCGCCATCCACATCAATCAGGCCGACCAGCGTAACATCTGGAAAATGATGGCCTTTTGCCAGCATTTGTGTACCAATCAGAATACGAGCACCACCCAGATGGATATCGGCAAGATGCTGCTCCAGAGAGCCTTTACGGCTGGTGGTGTCGCGATCGACACGGGTAATTGGTGTATCTGGAAACAGGCGTGCGAGCTCATTATCTAACTGTTCTGTTCCCACACCGACCGGTACCAAATGGGTTGAACCACATTTAGGGCACTGATAGGGAACGGGACGTTGGCTGTCGCAATGGTGGCAGCGCAACATACGCTGATTCTGATGCAGTGTGTAATAACGTTCACAGCGGCTACATTCTGCTATCCAGCCGCATTCGTGACACAACAGTGCTGGGGCATAGCCTCGCCGGTTAAGAAACAGAATGACCTGATTATTCGCCTGCAAATGCTCCTTCATCCGTTTGAGCATAGCGGGAGCCAGCCCGGCAGTTAGAGGTTGGCCTTTCAGGTCGAGAATATATTGGGTTGCCGGTTTGGCATGGCCTGCTCGCAAAGTGAGACGCAAATGGTGATATTTACCGCTTTGGGCGTTATGCAGGCTTTCGATCGCCGGGGTTGCCGATCCCAGAATCACAGGGATGTTCTCTTCACGGGCATGAAGAATGGCTAAATCGCGGGCATGGTAGCGCCACCCTTCCTGTTGCTTGTAGGAACTGTCGTGTTCTTCATCGATGACGATAACGCCCAGATGTTTAAACGGTGTAAACAGCGCTGAGCGAGTGCCAATAACGATGGCAGTTTCTCCTCGCTGTGCCCGTAACCAAACCGCAAGGCGCTCACTGTCATTTAGGCCAGAGTGAACAACGTCGACCGGTGCGCTAAAACGCTCACGAAAGCGGGCGATGGTTTGAGGTGTTAAACCAATTTCAGGGACTAAAACCAGCGCCTGTCGCCCTTCAGACAGAATATTTTCCAGTACGCTAAGGTAGACTTCCGTTTTACCGGAACCGGTAATCCCTTCCAGCAGCCAGACGCCGAACTGCTTGTCATCGCTACGAATAGCGCCAATAGCGGTTGCCTGTTCGGTATTCAGCCTGAGGCGTTCACCATTAACTTGGAAATCGTCTTGCCAGCGAGTGGCGGCAGGATAGAGTGCTTCTAGCTGAGCTAATCCTTTGTTTTTCAGTGCTTGAAAAGCGGCTTCGTTTAAATCCTGCGTGCTAATTTGGTGGCGATAAATATTGGCTTTACGCAGCGCTGCCAGCGCCTGTTGCTGTTTTGGTGCTCGTTTTAATGTAACCGGATCGGTTACTTTTCCCTCTTCAGTGAGCTGCCACTGCCAGATAGGCGGCTCCTGAGCGGGTTTTCCCTGACGCAGTAAAACCGGTAGAGCATGGAATAGCACCTCCCCTAACGGGAACTGATAATAGCTGGCGGCCCAAAATAGCGTTTTCCATAAAGATGGAGTAAACAGTGATTGGTCATCGATCAGGTGATTAATCGTTTTTAACTGAGAGAGTGGAAATTCGCTTTGTTCGCTGGTGCCGACAATAATACCGATGGCTTCCCGCTTGCCAAACGGCACGCTGACTCTGGCTCCGATAATCGCCTGTTCTCCCGGTGGCAGGAGATAATCAAACGAACGGTCCAGCGGCACCGGTAAAACGACATTCACAACGCTCATTATGCAGGGAGTCCAAATCTCAGTTTATGGGCTTTTGGTAAACCAAAATAACCAAAGCGGAATTAAAACCTTATGGGATGCAGCAGCATACCACAGGCAGCAGAGTGTGATGAAGAGTTGGTCGCTTGCGTGGTTAATATTAGATCTGTATAATGCGCAGCCTTTGGTTCAGTACTTAAATTTCAGCAATCAAATTTCAGTGCATGAATCAAACTACTCAACTATTTTTTTACTTCGTGTGGTGTGCGGCAATAATGACTGTATAGCGACACGACATTAGAGAGGTTTATCATGAGAGAAGGTATCCACCCAGAATACAAAGCGATTACTGCAACTTGTTCTTGCGGTAACGTTATCAAAACTCACTCAACAGTGGGTCGCGATCTTAACCTGGACGTATGTGGCGAATGCCACCCGTTCTATACTGGTAAGCAGCGTGATGTTGCTACCGGTGGTCGTGTAGACCGTTTCAACAAGCGTTTCAACATGCTTGGCGGCGCTAAGTAATTTTACTGAGCTGCATGAAAAAGGCGCCTTGAGCGCCTTTTTTGTATCTGAATATTCTGCTTTTCTGTTTACCATGGCAGCTTGAATTATTGCTGTTGGTAATACCTACCCAGTAAACAATATCCATTACCCTGATAGCGCGGGTAATTAATCATCTTCAATCGTTAGCGATCGTTTTGTTCAAGCAACAAGCCAATAGCAGGAATTAATATTCCCAACTGTCGGGATCGATACCTTTTTCACGCATCAATATTTTTGCGGCCTCCGGAATTTCATCGCTGCGTTCTTTACGTAAATCTTCGTCATTAGGCAAAGGTTGCCCGGTAAACGCATGAAGAAATGCTTCACAAAGTAATTCGCTATTGGTGGCATGTCTCAAGTTATTAATCTGACGGCGGGTACGCTCATCCGTTAGTATTTTTAGGACTTTCAACGGAATGGATACCGTGATCTTCTTGACCTGCTCGCTCTTTTTGCCATGTTCAGCATAGGGGCTGACATATTCGCCGTTCCACTCAGCCATGGGGCACCTTAATCAATAGAAAGCTGAAACTTTAAAGTTGGTCCATTGTGAACTAACTTTACCTGCTCATGAGTTGGCCTCTGGCATGGCTCATGAGTGCATTAAAAGATTATATCATGACAATTTTAACGGATATTTTGCGATTCCTCAATCTACACGGCAAGAAGTTTAGATGTCCAGATGTATTGACGTCCATAATCTAAAGCATTATCTTATCAATCATACTTTATGGTTTTTTCCCGGAGTGATTCAGTGAAACGCAAACAGGCAACTATTGCAGTGCGGGGTGGGCTCAATTCAGATGAGCAGTATGGCTGTGTTGTTCCCCCGATTCATCTTTCCAGTACCTATAATTTTATCGATTTTAATCAGCCTCGGGCACATGATTACTCTCGCCGCGGCAACCCAACTCGTGATGTGGTTCAGTCAGCGCTGGCGGAGTTGGAAGGTGGGAGCCGTGCGATATTGACGGGTAGCGGTATGTCAGCGATTCACTTGGTGTGTACGGCATTGTTAACACCGGATGACTTACTGATTGCGCCACATGATTGCTACGGCGGCAGCTATCGTTTGTTTGATAGTCAAGCGCGTCGGGGTGCCTATCGAGTACTGTTTGTGGATCAGGGGGATGAACAGGCGCTGGAAGCCGCTCTGGCGCAAAAGCCTAAGCTGGTGTTAATTGAATCACCGAGTAATCCGCTGTTGCGGGTTGTGGATATCGCTAAAGTTTGTCAGGCCGCGCATCAAGCCGGGGCGCTGGCAGTAGTGGACAATACGTTCCTTAGCCCTATTTTACAGCAGCCTATTGCGCTGGGCGCTGATATTGTCCTGCACTCCTGTACTAAATATTTAAATGGTCATTCTGATGTGGTGGCTGGTGTGGTCATCTGTAAAGATGAAGCATTGGGGGTCGATCTGGCTTGGTGGGCCAATAATATTGGCGTTACCGGCGCGGCCTTTGACAGTTATCTGTTATTACGTGGACTGCGTACGTTAGGTCCGCGCATGAAACAGCAGCAGCAAAATGCACAGGCGGTGATCGCTTATTTACAGCAACAACCTCAGGTAAAAACGTTGTATCATCCTTCCTTGCCAGAGAATCCGGGTTATGAAATTGCCCGTAAGCAGCAGTCGGGTTTTGGTGCGATGTTAAGTTTTGAATTTGACGGTGATGAACAGGCGATGCGGCAGTTCCTTGCTGCGTTGGAACTGTTTACACTGGCAGAATCGTTAGGTGGCGTTGAAAGTTTAATTTCTCATGCGGCGACTATGACGCATGCGGGGATGGCAGCCGAAGCGCGTAAAGCTGCGGGAATATCAGACAGGTTGTTGCGTATTTCTGTTGGAATTGAAGATAGCGAAGATTTAATTGCCGATCTGGAGCAGGCTTTCCAGGCATCAGCGAAGAGGTAAGTATGACTACATTAGGAGCTTCCGGGCTTCCTGCAAATCGTCAGTTGCATAAGTTTGGCGGAAGTAGCCTGGCAGACAGCAAATGCTATCTGCGAGTGGCAGGGATAATGGCAGAATACAGCCGCGAAGGGGACATGATGGTCGTGTCCGCCGCGGGCAGTACCACCAATCAACTGATTAAATGGCTACAGCTTAGCCAGACCGATCGCATCGCCTCTCATCAAGTTCAGCAAGAGTTGCGCCGTTACCAGAGTGAGCTGATTAACGGTCTGTTACCGGAACAGCAATCCACTGAACTGGTTGAAGCCTTTATTCGCGACCTTGAACGATTAGCCGCCTTGCTGGATGGTGTGATGTCCGATGCGGTATATGCCGAGGTGGTTGGTCATGGTGAAATCTGGTCGGCACGTTTGATGGCGGCGTTATTGAACCAGCAATGTATGGCGGCAGAGTGGTTAGATGCCCGTGATTTTCTGCGGGCAGAACGTTCTGCTCAGCCACAGGTAGACGAAGGTCGTTCTTACCCTCTGTTACAGCAGTTACTTATCCAACATCCGAATAAGCGTTTGGTCGTCACCGGCTTTATTTCCCGTAACGAAGCGGGAGAAACGGTATTACTGGGGCGTAACGGCAGTGACTATTCGGCTACTCAGATTGGTGCATTAGCCGGTGTGGTCAGAGTGACTATCTGGAGCGACGTGGCTGGGGTATATAGCGCCGATCCGCGTAAAGTGAAAGATGCCTGTTTGTTACCGCTGCTGCGTTTAGATGAAGCCAGCGAACTGGCGCGTCTGGCGGCTCCGGTACTGCATGCCCGTACCCTACAGCCGGTGTCCGGCAGCGATATTGACCTTCAATTGCGTTGTAGTTATCAGCCAGAGCAGGGCTCTACCCGTATTGAACGCGTTCTGGCATCCGGTACCGGTGCCAGAATCGTTACCAGTCATGATGATGTTTGTCTGATTGAATTACAGGTTGAAGCCCAGCATGATTTCTCTCAAATACAGAAAGAAGTGGAACGTATTCTGAATCGTGTTCAGGTCAAGCCACTGGCAACCGGCGTTCACTACGACCGTAACCTGCTTCAACTGTGTTATACCGCTGAAGTCGTAAACAGTGTACTGCAAATTCTGGATGACGCCAGACTACCTGGTCGTCTGCAACTGCGGGAAGGGCTGGCATTAGTGGCATTAGTCGGTGCGGGTGTATGTAAGAATCCGCTGCATAGCCATCGTTTCTATCAGCAACTTAAAGATCAGCCGGTGGAATTTATCTGGCACGCAGAAGACGATATTAGTTTAGTGGCAGTGCTGCGCGTTGGGCCAACTGAGCATCTGATTCAAGGGCTGCATGCTAGCCTGTTCCGGGCGGAAAAGTGCATTGGCTTGGTGCTGTGCGGTAAAGGTAATATAGGTTCCCGTTGGTTAGAGCTGTTTGCCCGTGAACAAAAGAATATTTCGGCCCGAACCGGATTTGAATTTATTCTGGCTGGCGTTGTTGATAGTAGCCGTAGTGTACTCGATTATCAGGGGCTGGATGCCAGTAGAGTATTGGCATTTTTTAATGATGAAGCCCAAACCTTGGATGACAATTCGTTAGTCAGTTGGATGCGTGACCATCCGTTTGACGATCTGGTGATTCTCGATATTACTGCCAGCGAGGAGTTGGCCGGGAAGTATCTGGACTTTGCCAGCTATGGATTCCATGTCATTAGCGCGAATAAACTGGCCGGAGCGTCATCAGGAAATGAATACCGTCAGATTCGGGACGCATTCGCTAAAACCGGTCGCCACTGGCTGTATAACGCCACCGTAGGGGCCGGATTACCCATTAATTATACGGTGAGAGATTTACGCGACAGCGGCGATACCATTCTCTCTCTGAGCGGGATTTTCTCCGGTACGCTCTCTTGGTTATTCTTACAGTTTGACGGCACTATTCCATTTTCTGAGCTGGTGGAACAGGCATGGCAACAAGGGCTGACGGAGCCGGATCCTCGCGTTGATCTCTCCGGTCAGGATGTCATGCGTAAATTGGTGATTCTGGCGCGTGAAGCGGGCTATGACATTGAACCGGATCAGGTTCGGGTTGAATCGCTGGTAGCCGAAGGCGCTGAAAAAGGCTCCGTTGATAACTTCTTTGAGAATGCTGATGCGTTAAACCACCAAATGCTGGAGCGCTTAGAAGCCGCCCGAGAGATGGGGCTGGTTCTACGCTATGTGGCGCGCTATGACGCTAATGGTAAAGCTCGGGTTGGTGTCGAAGCGGTAAGGGACGATCACCCGCTGGCTTCGCTGCTGCCCTGCGATAACCTGTTCGCCATTGAAAGCCGCTGGTACCGAGATAATCCACTCATTATCCGCGGGCCGGGAGCTGGGCGAGATGTTACCGCTGGAGCAATCCAATCTGACCTGAACAGATTGGCGAAATTGCTGTGATGTATTGCTGATTGAGCTATAAGTGGTTTTAAAAAGCTCATCGGAGGGCGAGATTTCCGTTGGGGTCGACTTGGCGCAAGCGCTGGCCTGAAGGGTGAAATACCATAAGGTGTTTCATAACGGCCCGTAGGGAATCTAGGCCTGATGTTCTCAGAACTCAAGTACAGATGTCCTTCCGGCCGTGCACAAAGACAATATACAGATTGTCTTTGTGCACGGCCGGAATATTCGAAGAATTTAAAATAATCATAGTCTTATCCTTTTATTCACCCCAGACCATTTTATTCCCTATTTATTTTCAAATTACCTGTTGACAGAATACGCCACTTCCGTCATCTTATTTGGATGTTTAGACGTCTAAACGTTCAGAAGTATAACTGCAACTCAGGCAAATTAGCAAAAACAAACAGGGTGGACAGAATATGAGTTTTTTTCATGCTAACCAAAGGGAAGCACTGAATCAGAGTCTGGCAGAGATTAACGGTCAGATTAATGTCTCTTTTGAATTCTTTCCGCCGAGCAATGTGGAAATGGAACAGACTCTTTGGCAATCCATCGATCGTTTAAAGAATTTAAAACCCAAGTTTGTTTCTGTGACGTATGGGGCAAACTCCGGTGAGCGCGACCGAACCCACAGCATCATTAAAGGTATTAAAGACAAAACCGGTTTAGATGCAGCGCCTCACCTGACCTGTATTGACGCAACGCCAGAACAGCTAAGAGAAATCGCTAAAGATTACTGGGATAATGGCATTCGTAGCATTGTGGCACTACGCGGCGACTTGCCCGCCGGTGGCGGTAAACCGAATATGTATGCTGCTGATTTGGTGGAACTGCTAAAAAGCGTCGGTGATTTTGATATTTCTGTCGCGGCCTATCCTGAAGTGCATCCTGAGGCAAAAAGTGCACAGGCTGACTTAATCAATCTGAAAAAGAAGATAGATGCTGGTGCCAACCGGGCAATTACCCAATTCTTTTTTGATGTAGAGAGCTACCTGCGTTTTCGCGATCGCTGTGTAGCAACAGGCATTGATGTGGAAATCGTGCCGGGTATTTTGCCTGTATCCAACTTCAAACAGCTACAGCGTTTTGCCACTATGACCAATGTGCGTGTACCACAATGGATGAGCCAGATGTTTGCCGGATTAGATGATGATCCTGAAACCCGCAAATTTGTCGGGGCTTCTATCGCTATGGATATGGTGAAGATTCTGTCCCGTGAAGGGGTGAAGGACTTTCACTTCTATACGCTGAATCGGGCTGAGCTGAGTTATGCGATTTGTCATACGCTGGGGGTAAGACCCGCGTAATTGAGTACAGCACAAAGGTGTTTTAATTCAGGTTTCGACCGTCATAATTAACGGTCGAAACGTCAGGCAGAACGATTTAACGTTACTGCCTGTTTTCTTTTTCTAGCCGGTATTCCTCATTCCTGCTGCAATCCCAGCGATAGTCACCATCAGCGCCTGTTCTACTCTTGGGTCCGGCGTCTCTTGCTGACGCGATCGGTAAAGCAGCTCGGCTTGTAGTACGTTTAATGGATCGGTATATACGTTACGTAAGGCGATTGACTCGGCGATCCACGGCAGTTTTTCCATCAGTTTCTGATCGTTGGACAGTTTGAGAATAACGCTGATATCTTCCGCCAGTTGGCTACGTAACTTACTACCCAGCGGCCAAAGTTTTTTATCCACCAGCCGCTGATCGTAATATTCTGCCAGCCATAGATCAGCTTTAGCGTAAACCATCTCCAGCATATTGATTCGGGTATTGAAGAATGGCCAGTCGCGATACATTTCTGACAGTTGTTGATATTTACCGTTTTTAATCGCATGTTGTAACGCTGCACCAGCACCTAACCAAGCCGGCAACATCAGACGGTTTTGCGTCCAGGCAAAAATCCATGGAATTGCCCGCAGGCTTTCCACACCGCCATTAGGCTTGCGTTTCGCCGGGCGGGAGCCTAGCGGTAGCTTACTTAATTCCAGCTCAGGGGTGGCAGCACGGAAGTAGGGAACAAAGTCCGGCTCTTCACGTACGATATTGCGATATTCTTTACAGGAGAACTCGGACAGTTCATCCATAATGTCTCGCCATTCTTGCTTAGGATTCGGTGGTGGAAGCAGGTTGGCTTCTAGGATCGCACTGGCATAACTGGCCAGACTGGCTACCGTAATCTCAGGTAGGCCAAACTTAAAGCGGATCATTTCGCCCTGCTCAGTAACCCGCAAGCCGCCTTTCAATGAGCCAGGTGGTTGAGACAGTAGGGCATCGTGAGCGGGCGCTCCGCCGCGACCGATAGTACCGCCACGACCGTGGAATAACGTTAAGTCTACGCCAGCCTGTTCACAGGTTTTGATCAGTGCTTCCTGAGCATAATATTGCGCCCACGAGGCTGCCAACACACCAGCATCTTTTGAAGAGTCGGAGTAGCCAATCATGATCATCTGCTTGTCGCCAATAAAATTGCGATACCAGTCGATATTCAGTAATTGGGTCATCACATCATTGGCGTTATTTAAGTCTTCTAGCGTTTCGAACAGCGGACAAACCGGCAGGGCGAAAGTGCAACCCATTTCTTTGAGTAGCAGATGTACTGCCAGAACGTCAGACGGTGTCCGAGCCATAGAGATGACATAAGCGGCAATGGAACCCTGTGGCGCTTTAGCCACTACTTTACAGGTATCAAGCACTTCCTGAGTGTCTGCACTTGGTTGCCAGTCACGCGGGAACAGAGGTCTTTTAGATTGCAATTCGCTAACCAAAAACTGCTGCTTTTCTTTTTCTGCCCACTGGTCGTAATCACCCAGCTCTAGATATTGGGTGAGTTCCGCTAGAACATCGCTGTGGCGAGTGCTCTCCTGACGAATATCAATACGTACCAGCGGCAGGCCGAAGCAGCCGATGCGGCGCAGGGTATCCAGCAGTTGCCCGTTAGCAATAATACCCATACCGCAGGCTTGCAGAGATTGATAGCAGGCGTATAGCGGTTCCCAAAGCTGTTGGTTATCAACCAGCATATCTTCCGGGCAGTTGACTCGTTCGTCGTTAAGCCGGGCGCTCAGATAACTGTGGGTACTCATTAATTGAGTACGTAGCTTTTTCATCAGTTCACGATAGGGTTCCTGAACGTCATCGCCACCGACCATGGCCCGTAGCTCTGGGGTACAGTCAGACATCGATAGCTCAGAAACCAGCACCTGAATATCTTTCAGGAACAGTTCTGCTGCTTTCCAACGGCCGTATAACATTACATGTTCGGTAATTTTGGCGGTAACGTTTGGGTTACCATCACGGTCGCCCCCCATCCAGGAGGTAAAACGCACGGGAACGGCTTCAACCGGTAGGTTATAGCCAAGGGCATCAACCAACTGATCGTTAAACTCACGCATAAATGCAGGTACGCCTTCCCAAAGGCTGTTTTCCACTACGGCAAAGCCCCATTTGGCTTCATCAACCGGGGTTGGGCGGATCTTGCGGATCTCATCGGTATGCCATGATTGGGCTACGAGTTGACGCAGACGGCGCATAATTTGGTCACGCTCATAGTCTGCCAGATCGTTGTGATCTAACTGACTCAGGCAGTTATTCACCTCAATCAGTTTATGGATCATGGTACGACGTGCAATTTCCGTTGGGTGAGCGGTGAGTACCAGCTCAATAGAAAGCTGCTCAACGGCTTTATTTACCGCTTCATCCGTCAGGTTCTGTTGTCTTAATTTATTGAATAAATTTGCGAATACTGCGGGATTATTCGCCGCCTCGCCGCGAGAGGAAATGCTGTGATACTGCTCTGCGGTATTGGCAAAGTTGAGAAATTGGTTAAAGGCTCTGGCAACGGGTAGTAGCTGATCGTTAGACAGGTTTTGTAGCGTAGAGAGTAACGCCTGACGGTTAGTCTCATTACCGGCGCGGGACGATTTTGACAGCTTACGGATGCTTTCCACCCGATCGAGGATTTCTTCACCTAAAGCGTCTTTGATGGTATCGCCTAGAAGGGTGCCAAGCATACTGACATTACTTCGCATCGCGGAATATTGTTCGTTCATATGTCTCCTGCCGGGTTAGTCAAAACATGAAGATGATGTTGTGTTATTGCGTTATTTTTATGAGTACCAAAGTTAGAGTTGTATCACACAATTTGGGTATGTCCATAATTTTGTTGAATCCTTTAAGCATTTCTTATAACCGGAAAATTTCAACAAAAAAATCTACTTTCGTATTACTACGGAGATTTCTCGCCCCAGATAAGCTGGGGCGGTATGTACCACAAGTTACGTACTATTTTTCCGCGCAGAAGTGGTGGATAACCTGAGTCAGTAGCTGGCGGGTTGGTTGAATAAAAGAGGTGGCAAGGAATTCATCTGGCTGGTGTGCCTGATCGATAGAACCGGGCCCAAGCACCAGTGTTGGGCACATTTGCTGCAGGAAAGGTGCTTCAGTGCAGTAGTTAACCACTTCCGCGGGTGTACCTACCAGCTTCTCCACGACCTGAACCAGCGCATTGTCAGCGGCACATTCGTAACCAGGGATAGGACTATGCAGGTGTTCAATTGCCACTCGGCCCGGCCAACGATGACTGACTGGCTCCAATGCCTGATGCACCAATTCATCCAAATCAGTTAGGGTAAGCCCCGGCAATGGGCGAATATCCATATGCAATTCGCAACAGGCGCAGATACGGTTCGGCGCATCGCCACCGTGAATATGACCAAAGTTCATGGTTGGATAAGGAATAGCAAAAGCCGCATGGTGATAGCGCTCTTTTAGTGAATCTCTCAGCACCATCAAATGACTGATAGCATCATGCATCAGCTCAATAGCGTTAACGCCACGGGATGGGTCGCTTGAGTGGCCGGACTGACCGGTGATACGAATGGCTTCCGCAATGTGGCCTTTATGTGCACGCACAGGTTGGAGCGACGTAGGTTCACCGATGATGGCGCAATCTGGTTTTAAATGGCTGGTGGAGGAAAAATAACGGGCTCCGGCCATAGAAGTCTCTTCATCCGCAGTGGCCAGTACATACAGTGGTTTGGTGAGTTTGCTGCTGTCGATGTCTCTTAAGGCATCAAGAATGAAGGCAAAAAAGCCTTTCATGTCGGCGGTTCCCAAACCATACAGTTTATTGTTATGTTCGGTCAGGGTGAAGGGATCGCGGGTCCATCGCCCGTCATCAAACGGCACGGTATCCGTATGGCCGGTGAGCAATAGTCCGCCGGGCCCGGACCCTAGAGATGCCAACAGATTGAATTTATTACGAGTATCAGGAACTGGCTGTACTTCAACCTTAAATCCCAGCGTACTGAACCACTCAGCCAGCAGGTTAATCAGCGTCTCATTGCTTTGATCCAGCGCTGCATCGGTAGCGCTAATGCTGGGTGTGGCAATCAATTTACTGTATAGCTCGATAAAAGAGGGTAATGTTTTATTCACAATTCTCGGCCTGTTTTGCGGTTTAATTCAATATAAATTCATTTATTTTGCATAAAAATACAATAAGGGATTGTCTAAGGGAACAGAATTTCGTACCTTAAGCAATATTCATCCACATTACCGTAAGCGTACCGCTGTTTCCAAACCTTGTACGCAACTAAACAGGTCTATTTTATGCTCGAGACACTTATCGTCGGCGCAAGTGGTTATACCGGTGCAGAACTGGCAGCGTACTTACGTCGTCATTCTGAAGTCAATATCAAAGGATTGATGGTATCAGCGCAGAGTGCTGATGCGGGAAAATATTTTCAGATCTGCATCCACAGTTGAAAGGGCTGGTGGATTTACCGCTTCAACCATTAACCCATGTAGCCGAAGCGGCAAAAGGCGTCGACGTGGTGTTTCTGGCGACAGCCCATGAAGTTAGTCACGATCTTGCTCCGCAATTTTTAGCGGCAGGCTGTGTGGTGTTTGATTTGTCCGGTGCTTTCCGGGTTGACTCACCTGAGTTCTATACGCGTTATTACGGTTTTGCTCACCAGCATGGTGATTGGCTGAAAAAAGCCGTTTACGGTTTAGCGGAATGGCAAACAGAAAAACTTAAGCAGGCGCAGTTGGTGGCGGTTGCTGGCTGTTATCCGACGGCATCGCAACTGGCGCTTAAGCCATTGGTTGAGGCCGGGTTGCTGGATGAGCAGCAGTGGCCGGTGATCAATGCTATTAGCGGTGTTAGTGGCGCAGGGCGTAAGGCCAGTATGACCACCAGTTTTTGCGAGGTCAGTCTACAGCCTTATGGCGTGTTCACTCATCGTCATCAGCCAGAAATTGCTGCACATTTGGGTATTCCAGTAATTTTCACCCCTCATCTTGGCAATTTTCCACGCGGGATTCTGGCAACCATTACCTGTCGTTTAAAATCGGGCGTTGGTGAAGAAGAGATTAAGATGGCATTTTACAATGCTTATCACAATAAACCGTTAGTTCGGGTCTATGGAAAAGGGATGCCGGCGTTAAAATCGGTGATTGGTCAGCCGTTTTGCGACATCGGTTTTGCTGTTGATGGTCAACATATTATCGTGGTGTCAGCGGAAGATAATCTGCTGAAAGGTGCCGCAGCTCAGGCCGTACAGTGTATGAATTTACGCTTTGGCTTCAATGAAACCCAGTCCTTACTCTAGGGAGAAGAAGGATGAATCCATTAATTATTAAACTCGGCGGCGCATTGCTGGACAGTGATGAAGCAATGGAGCGTTTGTTTGTGGCCCTGGCAGCGTATAAGCAAAAGCATCAGCGTCAGTTGGTGATCGTACACGGTGGCGGTTGTCTGGTTGATGAGCTGATGAAAAAACTGGCTTTACCGGTGATCCGTCGTAATGGTTTACGCGTCACGCCGGAAGATCAGATCGGTACCATTACCGGTGCGTTAGCAGGAACAGCGAATAAGACCCTGATGGCAGCCGCCAGAAAGCATGATATTGATGCCATTGGCCTGTGTCTGGCGGATGGCAATATGGTGGAAGTTAGTCAGCTTTCTGAAGATTTAGGTCATGTAGGGGAAGCTAAAGCCGGCAGCAAGAAGCTGATTCAAACGCTGCTGGCGAGTGACTACTTACCCATTATCAGCTCCATTGGTATTACGCCAGAAGGTGTATTAATGAATGTCAATGCCGATCAGGCAGCAACCGCACTGGCATCAACGTTGGGGGCAGATTTAGTTCTGTTGTCCGATGTTAGCGGTATTCTTGATGGTAAAGGCCAGCGTATTGCGGAGCTTACCGCAGATAAAGCGGAGAAGCTGATTGCGCAAGGTATCATCACTGACGGTATGGTGATTAAAGTGAATGCCGCACTGGATGCAGCCCGTTCGCTTGGCCGTCCGGTGGATATTGCCAGTTGGCGTAATGCTGAGCAGTTACCCGCACTATTTAACGGCGTTCCGGTAGGAACCCGTATTCTGGCTTAGGGCATACAGCCAGAACAGATTTAGCACAGTAAAATATTCATTAATCAGTCGTAACTGAATAACTTTAAGACTTAGCAATCAAGGAATTCGTGATGAATAAGAGTGGTATTAAGAAAATTGTTTTAGCGTACTCCGGCGGCCTGGATACTTCTGCGATTATTCCGTGGTTAAAAGAGAACTATGGTGACTGTGAAGTAATAGCGTTTGTGGCTGATATCGGTCAGGAACGTGCGGATCTCGACGGCGTAGAGCAAAAAGCGCTGAATTCCGGTGCTTCCTCTTGTCATGTTGTTGACCTGCGTGAAGAGTTTATCAAAGACTATGTTTACCCGGTTCTGCAAACGGGTGCGCTGTACGAAGGCAGCTATCTGCTGGGTACCTCAATGGCTCGTCCCCTGATTGCAAAAGCTCAGGTGGAACTGGCGCTGCAACTGGGTGCTGATGCAGTGTGCCACGGTGCAACCGGTAAAGGTAACGATCAGGTGCGTTTTGAAACGACCTATGCTGCGCTAGCGCCTCATCTGAAAGTGGTTGCTCCGTGGCGTGAGTGGAACCTGCGTTCCCGTGAAGCGCTGCTGACCTATCTGAAAGAGCGTAATATTCCGACTACGGCATCACTAGAAAAAATCTATAGCCGTGATGAAAATGCATGGCACATCTCTACGGAAGGCGGCGTGTTAGAAACCCCGTGGAATGCATCGAATAAAGATTGTTGGGTGTGGACCGCCTCTCCTGAAGATGCACCAGACCAAGCAGAGCTGGTTACTGTAACGGTAGAAAAAGGGCGGGTAACCGCAGTGAATGGCAAAGCGATGAGTCCATTCAAATGTCTGGAAGCATTGAACGAGCTGGGTGCCAAGCATGGCGTGGGTCGTATCGATATTGTTGAAAACCGTTTGGTTGGTATTAAATCTCGTGGTTGCTATGAAACCCCGGGGGGTACCATTATGGTGACTGCGCTACGTGGTGTTGAGCAACTGGTATTGGATCGCGATAGCTTCAAATGGCGTGAGCAGTTAGGTCTGGAAATGGCCTATGTGGTTTATGATGGTCGTTGGTTTGCGCCACTGCGTAAATCACTTCAAGCTGCTGCAGAATCGCTGGCTCAGGACGTGAATGGTGAAGTGGTCGTTAAACTGTATAAAGGTCAGGCAACGGCAATTCAGAAGAAATCTTCTAACAGCCTCTACTCTGAAGAATTTGCTACCTTTGGTGAAGATGAAGTCTACGATCACAGCCATGCAGGTGGGTTCATTCGGTTGTTCTCACTGTCAGGTCGGATTCGTGCGTTGAATGAGTTGAAGAAGTAGTTTTTTAACTTGATCTAATCGGGTCCCTGCGGATAGTCCGACCAGAAAACTATCTGTACTTGGTATCGGAGTTCGTCGGGCCAAAGGCCTGACGATTGGGTTTTATATTAAAAGGGCGATATTTGTATCGCCCTTTTACTTTAGCTACTTTAGCATGTTGTTTATTTTCACTTTAGTGTAGATTTTGCCATAAGAATGCCGTGTCTGAGCTAGCTAGGGCTTAACATCAGCGTTGGTATGTCATGGTCATCAATCTAAAGTGATAAGTATTGCTTTGATTTTTCAGGAGTAAAAAATATGGCATTGTGGGGCGGTAGGTTTAGCCAAGCGGCGGATCAGCGTTTTAAACTGTTTAATGATTCACTGCGTTTTGATTATCGTTTAGCCGAGCAGGATATTATTGGTTCAGTCGCGTGGTCAAAAGCGCTGGTGACAGTTAATGTATTAACGGCTGAAGAACAAAAAAAATTAGAAAAGGCGTTAGATGAGCTTTTAGTTGAAGTTCAAGCTGAACCGGAAGCTATTTTAGCCAGCGATGCAGAAGATATTCATAGCTGGGTAGAGCAGAAGCTGATTGGTAAAGTGGGTGATTTAGGTAAAAAACTGCATACTGGGCGTAGCCGTAACGATCAGGTCGCCACTGATTTAAAACTGTGGTGCAAGGTACAGGTTAACTTGCTGTTAAGTGCGGTAAAAGAGCTACAACAGGCGCTGGTGATGACGGCAGAGCAGAATCAGGACGCGGTAATGCCGGGCTATACTCACCTGCAACGCGCTCAACCGGTGACCTTTGCCCACTGGTGTCTGGCCTATACTGAAATGTTAGCTCGTGATGAAAGTCGCCTGCAGGATGCGCTAAAGCGCATGGATACCAGCCCGCTGGGTAGTGGCGCATTAGCCGGAACCGCTTACCCAATTGACCGTGACCAGTTAGCTGGCTGGTTAGGCTTTAGTGGTGCAACCCGTAACAGTCTGGATAGTGTTTCTGACCGTGACCATGTGCTGGAGTTACTCTCTGATGCTTCTATCAGTATGGTGCATCTGTCCCGTTTTGCTGAAGATTTGATTTTCTTTAACAGCGGTGAGTCTGGCTTTGTTGAGCTGTCTGATCGAGTGACTTCCGGCTCCTCCCTGATGCCACAGAAGAAAAATCCAGATGCGCTGGAATTGATTCGCGGTAAATGCGGTCGTGTTCAGGGTGCGCTCAGCGGTATGTTAATGACGCTTAAAGGCCTGCCGTTAGCCTATAACAAAGATATGCAGGAAGACAAAGAGGGTATCTTTGATGCGCTGGATACTTGGCTGGATTGCCTGCATATGGCGGTGCTGGTACTGGATGGCATTCAGGTTAAACGCCCGCGTTGTCAGGAAGCGGCTCAGCAGGGCTATGCCAATGCGACAGAGCTGGCGGATTATCTGGTAGCGAAAGGTATTCCGTTCCGTGAAGCCCACCATATTGTAGGATCGGCGGTGCTGGAAGCCATTAAGCAGGGCAAAGCCTTGGAAGCACTGTCATTATCACAGCTTAAACAGTTTAATGTGGTAATCGACGAAGATGTCTATCCTGCGTTATCGCTTCAATCCTGTCTGGAAAAACGCTGTGCTAAAGGCGGGGTTAACCCACAACAGGTTGCCAGTGCAATTGATGCGGCTAAAGTTCGATTAGATATCTGATTCTGATAATCATGTTGTTATAAAAAAGCCCGTAAATATCGTGTAATTTACGGGCTTTAATTTTTTAATCGATAGGGAAATTAGAAGCGATAACCTGCGCCAACGTTAAAACCGTTGGAGGTAAATTGCATTCCTTGGTATTCCATGTGGGTACCTTCGTAACCAATATCGATAGCAAAGTTTTCCATCGGATTAACTTGTACTCCGGCACCATACATAAATGTGGTCGTGTGCTTAGTGCCATCTTTATTCATATGGTACATATATTGGTTTTGTTTACTGTATTTGTCTGCAGAATAATTAAACGTACCTGTAGCTGCACCAAATAGGGAATACAGGCTAACATAATCATTAATACGATAAGCTGGGCCAACAGATAATGAGTAGTAATCCACATCACCATGAGCTTTTATATTGTAGCTGCTACGCTGATAATTTTTCTCTGTATTACCGTCCATATAAGTGAATGAAGAAATGACGCTCCATGGGGAGTCCCACTCATAGCGATATTTAATGTTCACGCCACTAACACCGCCAAATTCTTCAAAGTGGCTTTGAGAATAACCCAGGGTAATGGTTTGATCCTGTGCCTGAGAAACTTGAGCGAAACCTAAATTCAACAATATGATTGTTGATAAAATAGCCTTATTCATTAATTACCCTCCTGGTAATGTTTATATTAAAAGCAGACTGCTTTTATGCTATTGCAAAAAATAAGAAATAGATTCAGGTTATAAACCTAATATGCTAAATATTGAATTTCTCTCTTTACCTTTCATTTAGTTATGAAGGGATGGTGACGATATTTTCAATAAAGAATTTTAGCCATATTTTTTTGACAAATATTTTCATATTGAATCCGAAGCTAATTTCAATAGCCTAATCTCATGGCTGAGATTAGGCTTTCACAAATTAAAAACGAATTCTGAACCCAGCATCAACCCTGACAGGGGTTTCTACTTTATTACCGTTTTGGTAATCCACTTCGGTATATATTGATGCATGGTTACTTACTGCTGCATCAACACCAAATCCATACTTGCCAATGTTACCCGAGAAGTCATTATTAAAGTCGATGGTATTAATACTCACATTATTCGACTTAATAAATTCACGAGCAACGGCCAGTTTAATATAAGGTTTCACTGCCATATCGTTCGGCGTGAAAGTCGTACTTAACAGTGTACCTATTTCGCCCTGTACGCTATCTGTGTCATCAATGTTGGCGTACATACCATGACTTAATTTGTAGTCTGCGCCTTCTATGCGTGAATACTGTACTTTGGCATAGGGTTCTGCAGAGTATGTTTGCCATAACGGAATATTGTATCCACTTTCAATAGATGCGGTAATGGCATTCTGGCTGTAGCTACCGTTTGCAGTATATCCGCTATTGCTCTGAGTCTGGATATCATTACTCAGATGGTTTCCTTTAACTACGGTATCAATGTATAAACCGGAGTTGTCCAAATAGGTTAAATAAGCACCGCCGCCATAGCTGCGGACTTCACCATTTCCACTCTGATCGAATTTCACACCGGTATTGCTATAAGAGGTAAACAGGCCAATCAGCAGTTTGCCTTGGCTCAGATCGAGTTGTTTATCCCCACCAATTTCTAGGCCGCTTAAGTTGTTTTTAAAGCCTACGTTATGATGATCGGAAATTCGGCTGTTATCGTTGGTATAACGAGCCCATACGCCAGCGGAACCCTCTTTATCCAGCGTTAAATCGCCTTGACGTTGGCGCAGAGTTGAAAGCTCAGCCGACAGGATGTAGCTCGGTGCCGCTGCCATATTCAATACACCTTTAGCGCTATTACTGAGCGTTCTGTTGCCTGAATTTGACGTTGATGCTCCAGAAGACGCTGGTGGCAGGCTGACATCTTCTGCTGAAGCGTTATCTGTCGGTTTTACTGGTGAAGTATGCAGATACCAGTCGGTACTTTCTCCAGAACGAGCGCTGTATAACTTATATTGGTATACGCCCAGATCTACCGTGCCGCCGGAATTGATCAGGCTAAATGCCGCATCGCCCTGATTGGTGTGAATCAGCGTTAAATCGGCGTAGGAAGAGGGTTCTTTACCGCTGTCGGTAACTTTCAGGCCAAACTGACCAGTAGCGGTACCCGATACATTAATAAAATCACCCGCGTTATTTGCCAGTTGGGTGATCATTTCAAAGTTACCATGACCGGATAGATTCTGAATTTCCAGATGGTTAAACTGACCACCAGCCGGGTAAGGAAAGAGGTCGACATGCCCCCCATCAAGGTTCAGATTATTAATTCTGGTGATCTGTTTTTCCCCCAGAATGGATGGTGCCGGTGCCATGTCACTTTTTTTATACTCGCCGTCAAAGCTGTAGGCAATGCGAAGTAGACCCGCTAGATTCAAATTTTCAACAATAACATCGGTTTGAGGAGAAGGCTCATTGGTAGTGATGTTAACGGTTTGAACGGTGTTAGTGATATAGACAAAGCCACCCTGAGCTACATTTAAATAGCCAACAGAACGAGTGTTTTCTGAGAAATCTAAATTACCACCAGCGTTAACCTGAGTATCACGAATCAGAGCGCCGTAGTTAGCATTAAGCATCAACGAACCACCCTGATTAACGGTGGTTCCGTTAGCTACGCCGTCCTGGATATAGATGTACCCACGGTCACTAACAGTATTATTGTTAATTATGCCACCCTGCGAAACCATTTGGGCGCTGCGAATATAACCATTAGGGAGCGGAGGAGATGCGACAATGAACTCATTACTTACTGTAATACCATAAACACCTTCAGTAAAAGCCAGTGTATTGGTTGAAAATCCTAAAAGTAATGCGCTAATGGTACATGCCAGCAATGTCTTTTCCATAAAACCCTCAGAGTCCTTTTTAGATGAATTAATTGATTTATTTTTTATATCGCGAGTTTTTTATTTATTTTTTCTCGTCGAGAAGATTTTCTGAACTTAATTCTCAAAAGTTATAGCAGCGAAATTATATAAAAATATTTTATAAATAAGTATAAGAATTTTTTTACGATAAGTGAGGATATGGGTTATTTTTTTAGATTTATTATTTAGATATTAAGGGGCTGTTAATTATATTGACTGGCTGGATTTTTGGTTTTTTTTGTCATTAATTTTTATTGTTTTCGGTATAATTATCGGCAAGAGTGGGCGTTTTAGATCCTTATCCCTCTTTTCTGCGCGAGTCAGATATAGTAGCGGCAAGGAAATAATACTGTTCTAATGTTTTTTTGTTTAGCCCGAGGGGCTTTTTTAATGCGCTATTTTAGTTTGCTATTTTTGTTATTGTTGACCGCCTGTAAAAATGATGGCTTATTAATAACTTCTTCTGAGCCTAATCTTTCAACGATGCCTGTTGAATCAGCTAGACAGATTTATCCGGTGATTGCGCCAATAAATCCACCTGATGGTTTACGCCCTTGCTGTGCGTTTGGCTATAACCTTGGGGTTAGCGTTATTGGTATTCCGCTGCCGATCTACCAAATTGGTAATATTGTTGAGGCCAATAAACTGGGTACTCATCATTATAGTGATAGTCTGTTGGACACGGCAGCCAATTTGTTGAACGTTTCTGATGAGCGAGTAGGGCATATCTACACCGACCGGGGCGGTTTTCTGGATATCGCTCATGTTCGCGATACGGCAGATAATACTTTCTACCTGTTCAGCCAAATTTATCCACGCTTGGGTCAGGCATGGCAGCTTGAGTTGGGTGATGAGTTGGCGAAACGCCAGTTTGTTTTTACCGCGTTTACACCGCCATCCAGTCCAGAAGAACGTTATACCTTAAGCGCTTATTTAGCCGCACAGCTCGCTTTTCAGATGGCTGCTTGGCACGAGATAGCGCAGTGGTATGGGTTATTGGATGTTCCCGGCTTTCCCGAGGAGGTATCGGGTTTCTCACCGGAAGATCTGTATTCCAATTTATTAGGCTCGAGATTAGCGCTAACGTCTATTTTGCAAGGGCATGCCGGCAGTTTGGAACAGTATCAACAGTCGGTGACTCAACTGCTACCAAAGGCACTGGAACAGCTGGGTGCAGAAACTTATGAAGGTACTAAGCGGCAATTTATGCTGTTGGATGGAAAGTGGTGGGATAGCCAGCGTCGGGTACCTGAAAAATTTTTAGTGCTTTATCGTAATTATGATACGGGCAGCAATCGTATTCCTTCCCACGATTCATTGTTAACAGATCGGTTGCTACGCCTGAGTTTGCCTGATGTATGGCAAGGTATTGTGTTAAATCAGATTGGTGAATTTCGTCTTTTGCCCAGCAATAATATGGAACGGTTACCGGTACCCGATAGTTATTGGACGGTGAAAGATTTTTCGGCTCTGGCGGAACAGGCTCAAATTGTAGATGAGAGTGAGCTGCGCTCAGTTCGTGCGATGTCTCAGAGCGTTTCTCATAGCACGGTGGTGAAGAAGGATTAATTGCTCAAGTATTCTGTTCATTGATAGATAAAAATAACAACGGATAGTGTGGTAACTATCCGTTGTCAGGTTCGACCAAATAAGTGGCTCAATCTCTTATAGCTTCATGACAGCGTAAACCTGAGGAACTTGAACGGTTTGTTTGGTGCCATCAGCTTGAATGACTTCACGATTGATTAACCAAATGATATCTGAAGTCAGATTACTCATCTGCTCTGATGTCAGGGGAGCTCCTAAAGGGATATTAAATTTTTGAGCAAACTCAAGCCCCGCCTTTATCAGCGCAGCATACTGATCTTCATCATTGGTAGATTGGTTTAAAAGATGTTGTCCTGCTAGATTGCTGATTTGGTCACGAACAAACTGTTGTCCATAATAATCATCGCTTAAACGCTTATGCGTATTATTGTGTTCAGTCTTTAAGCTATTGACCATATAGTCTGAAGCTAACCAAGTTTTATAATGAGTAAACTTCGGATCGCTTTCTACCTGAGCACTGTTACTTACGGCAGGGGACATTATGTACAGGTTGGAATCTGGTAACGGTATATTTTGAGCGGGTGAAGTGGCAACAATATTTATTTCTCCAGGGCCGCTGATTTCATTAACTTGCACTGTGACCCGATCGATATTCATCGTGGGAATATTGATATTTGGCCGATAGCTTTCCTGATGTGGATTTACTGGGGTTTGGTCATTATCATTATATGGTGGAGCATTATTGATGATTTCATCAGACTGTAGAATGATATTTGGCGTTACAGTACTCGATGTGTATTGATTGTCTAACTGAGTGTTAGCACCGTAATGTATTACAGTGCCAACTTCATCAATAGAACGAATGCCTGAAATTTTAATATTGGCCATATTATGGGTGTCAATATTCAGGGCGTTTCCTGCGGTGATTTGACTTTCATCATTTAAAACGGAATCGGCAGAAATGGTCAAATTACCACCGGCTAAAATTTTCGCCGGGTCGTTTTCTGTAATCGTCGTCTCTCTGGTTATTTGAGTATAAGTGTATTTATAGTAGTCACTCGAGCCCTGCACAGGATTTTCTGGAGAGAGAACGTAGGTAATATTGTTGTTATCCTGATAAAAACTGAGCTGATCGAGAGTATAGCGATTATTGGGGTTGTTAAGAGAATATTCAGTGATGTTCTCGTGGGATACTTCTCGTAACTCAGTGGCAAAGTGGTCATTAATGTTTTGTAGATGATTGACTGCAAGCTTCAAATTCCCTTGTGCTTCAATAGTGGCACTATGGTTATGGATCTCGCTTGCCAGACCGGATGCCCGACCGTTTTCATCTAGCGTCTGACCGATTGATATATCACCATTGCTGAAAATCTGTGAATGGGCGTAGTTATTTAAAACATTGGTGCCAATATTAATACTTGTACCACCAGTCAGTGTGGCGGCGGAGCCATTTTCAAAACGGTTATTTATTGTATTAGCCTGCAGTTGCAGCCAGATACCATGAATACGGCCGGTACCATAGTTATCGATTTGTTGGGCTTGCAGGTGAGTGAGCATTCCTTCAATCAGTCCGCGATTAGTTAGTGTTCCACGGATGTTTAGCTGTGTTGTGTTAGCGCTGATTTCACTAGAAGCATCATTATTTAGTGAAGCGGCGTTCAACGTTAGTTGGTTTGCATACAGCCTACCACCTAAATTGCTCCAACTGCTGCTCGTCTCTGCATTCAGGCTATTGTTGACATACAGGTGAGTTGAATCGGTATTGATACCACCATGCTGCGCTTGTAATACCATACTGTCTGCACTAACTTGAGCGCCGGACAGATTGATGCCGTTAGCAACAACATTGATTTCGCCAGTAGCGGCAATCTGTCCTTGCAGGTTAGCGGATTGTGCAGCTTTGATAGCGATATCGCCGTGGCCTGTCATCTCGCCATTGTCGTTAACGCCTGCCGCAAGTAGAGCTTCACTGGTATTATTAAAGTTGGCAGCCACCAACATAATATCATTTAATGACACTAGCGCTGATGCGTTAACAATACTGTTGGTGGCTCTTAGATTGATTTTACCGCCGCTGAAAACCTTAGAACGATTGTAGAAGCTTTGTCCCGAACTCAGGTTAAGACCGGCAAAGGCGAAAATATCCGCTTCGTTAACAATCGAGCCATCGGCATTCAGTATTAACTGGTCTTCACTGCGCATTAATTTGCTGTTGATGAAGTTGCCGCTGATACTGTAATTCCCTGTACCTTTGCTGTATAGGGTGCCTTTGTTATGTAATGAATCAGAAGTGGTTAGCGTGAGGTTGTGGTCTGCACCGATAGTCCCTGCGTTGGTGACTGAGCCAACTGCATTGATGGTGGCATTATTGTTAGTGTAAATCGTGCCATCATTTAGCAAACTTCCTTTAGTTGTCAGGTTTAGGTCGCTACTGGTGCTGATGGTACCGTTATTGTTCACGCCATTATCCGCATGAATTTCAAGCGTGTCACGACTGTATAGCGTACCGTTATTCAACAGACTACCCGCAGTAGTCAATGTTAATCTACTGTCAGAGCCAATAGTGCCTTGATTGGTTACATTGCCACCCGCATTCAGTGAAACCAAACCTTTACCATAAATCATTTTTTGGTTAAACAAGGTTCCGTATGTCGTAAGACTGAGGTTGCGGTCAGCACTGATAGTCCCATAATTGGAGATTGACTGGTCAGCGTTAATCCATAGATCGCCTTTACTGTGTAGGATGCCGCTGTTAAAAAATGCGTTTTGGCTGGTCAGTGTTGCGCCGTCAGACGCACTCATGTCGCCCTGATTAGTCAGGGGACCACCACTATTAACACTCAGGAAACCATCACTGATAATTTGAGCGCCTGCGGTATTGTTGAGATATCCGCGCGTACTCACGGTGGTACGACCGCTGCTCTTTAAAGTACCTTTATTATCAAGGGTATTGGCAGAAATAGACAGTTCTTGACCGGTAACAATGGTACCGCTGTTAGTGATATTCGCACTGCTCTTGACCGTGGCTTTTTTACTGACAGAAATCGCACCCTGATTAGTCAGATCAGCCTGAGTACTTATGGAGGCATTTCCTGCGGCGCTAATTTTACCTGTGCTGGTATTTTCTATTTTGCCTTCCGCGCTGAGCGTAACATCCTGATTACCTTGCAGTGTTCCCTGATTATTTATACCTTGCTGAGTGGAGATTTGCAGGTTTTGCGCACTATTGATGGTGCCTTTGTTCTCAATACGGCCATCGGCAGTAATCACCACAGAACCCGCTTGAGTACCGATATGACCGGCGTTACGAACGCCAACGCCGTTTTCGGTGCCCACCATACGAATACTGTTAGCGTACATCCCCCCAATGCGGACACGTCAACCGAGAACTCTGGGCTGTTGGCATCACGGCCACCCTGTTTTTCCACGCGTTTAGTATCTGCACTGACTTTGTTCTTACCCGTCACCACATTTAATTCATTGGCCCATACACCAGCGTTCACTTCAACGGATTGAGCTACGATATCCGTATAACTTTGTTTGCTGCTGTCCAGCCCTTTGCCCTGAATGGTGACTTTTCCTTGACGGACATCATAGCCTTCAAGATTGCCGTTATTCATCACCGGAGTACCGGTAGTTAACGTTGCCCGATCGGAGTTGATAAATCCACAGCCGTCACAGGTAATACCGGATGGGTTGGCAATAACCACCTGTGCTTTTTGTCCAGCGACTTCAACATAACCATTCAGGTGGCTTGGGTCCCGAGAGTTGACTTCATTCAGAATGACCTTAGCGCTGCCCTTGGCCATATTAGGGTTACCGTCAATATATCCACCTAACTGTGTTTGTACTGACGATCCTGAGTTATTAAGAATGGCACCGCGATTATCGACATCGAACTGGCTGTAGGTGTTGCGTGAAACCCCTCCAGAGCTTGGTGCCTGAATATTGACTTGAGGTGTACCATTATCGCTATTGAGAATGGTTGGCTGCTGATTACCCGGAGCATTTGGGTCAGCCACAATATTGGCTTGAGCCGGTAAACTGATGCTGACTAAGCCCAATGCGATACTGGTCATTAATACTAGCGGAGACAGGCCAGCAATGAGCTGACCAAAGGTTTGTCCACGGCCAGATGATGAGCTTTCTGCTGAGTGAGTCCCTGCTATCTCAGGCACGACCATCAGCATGCCCCGTGCGCGGTTAAAAATTACGCGATATAAATTCTTGTTCATGAATAAATCCCTTTTCTTTCAAAGGTGTAATAATTATTATTTGTAGTCTTTCTATTAGATAATTTCAGCATCCATGCAGTCTCAATATTGCCAACTAAGGTTAAATCCTAACGACACTGGGTTAGTGTGGAAGCCATCCGGCTTCGAGGTAGGGATTCCGGCAAAAACATCATAACTGGTGCGTAAGGCATAGCCTCTTAGCCCCAGAACGGTACCCGCTAGATGTTTTCCTAGCAGGTAATTACTTCCTCGGCCACCGACTTCGCCATAATCCATACCAACATATAACTCTTGTGCTGGCAGCGGTGTTCGCCAGGCTAATTCATTACGGGTAAACCAACCACGATCTGCCGACAGACTGAGTTCACCGTCAAAACCACGTACTGTATAGCGACCACCAATGGAAAAACGTTCCTGAGAAGTGAGGGCTGTACTTGAGGGTAGCTGGCGTTGATATTGTGAGCGAAAACTAAATTGCTGTTCAAATAGGTCAAAAGGCCAATCCAGATTAGCCGACAGCTGAGAGATCTTACTCAGCGCGGTAGCTTGCCCAATATACTCTTCTGGAGCAGGTTGTGCGCCAAACCAGCGGGTACCTTGCTGATAGGTGATGCCAGCATCCAGCGTAATAGCATCAATATAGTGGCGATGCATTAATCCTACTCGCCATGCTGCGGTATTCCGACGCTGAACTTCTACCTCAGTATCGTTAATGTAATTGTGACTTTCTCTTAGCAATACATCATATGTTAATGTCGTTTTTTGTGATGCGCCACGATGCAGTAAACGACTTAAGCCAAACGTTAGGTTTTTGCTATCGCCGCTGTAGTTATAATTCTCGATCAGGCCTGCGACTTTTTGGTTATAGCTGTAAGCGCTAGAGGTAGCATTCAGACCCCAGTAACCATAAGGCACCGAGTAGTGAGCGGCATAGTTGTGGCTTCCCCGATCGTTTTTCCACTGCAAATCGTGGCCACCGGAGATATAGAAAGTATCGTTAAGAGATAAAGGGTTATCCACATACAGGGTTAATCCTCCCTGATAGCGTCCAGTGCTTACAGTACCGGAGTCATCCAGTGAGGCACCTAATCGCCAATGACGGCTCTGTTTCCAAGTGATAGCCAGCTCGGTTTCCCCTGGTTCTTGCCCCGGTATCATGTTGATATCAGCCTGAGCAGTGGGAACTCGACGTAAATTCTCCAACCCTTGTTCAATATCTCTTAGATTGAGTAAATCACCTTCGGATACAGGAAGCGTATTGAATGTTTGAATGTAGCTATCGCTGTCCGGAGATAATGCAATACGGCTGACTTTCCCTTCCAGTACTTGCAGTTCCAGTTTGCCACGAGTTAAATCCTGCGGTGGAGCCAGTACTCGTGTGGTGATGTAGCCTCTGTCGATTAAACGGTTCTGCAGAGCGCTCATCAGTAAATTGATACCCTGCCCTCCGAGGCACTGCCCATTGGCCTGATTGGCAATAGGCTGAAGCGATAACCAACGAGTTAGATACTGGCTGCCACTCAACTCCACCTGCTTGATGGTGAAGCAGGTTTCCTCTGTGGGAAATTGTTCAATGGTGGTACTACCTGCGGGCAGTTCAGTCCGCACATCGGGAAGGTCCGGAGATAGTTGTTGTTCTAATGCTTTTTGGCGTTCTTGCTGATTAATTAGTTGCTGATCGTTGATTTTTTTAAGACCAGGGGCGGCCTCACTAATCAGAGGGATCAGTGTTATCAGTAATGGAAATGATTTTAGATAATTGTATTTTTGAGAAATTAATAATTCCATCTATTCCGAAAACGAACGCATTCCATGTCAATTGATGAGAGATTCGGGCGTAAATTATATAAGAGACATTACCTTGTCTGCTACTATTTAAGCGCCATTAGTTGAATAACATAATAGCTGTAAATTCATTAAATAGGGGAATTGTTTCTTGAAAACAAGTGAAAATTTTCTTACTTATTGTTTATATTGCCGCTATTGATAGCGGCAATGTATTACATTTATGCAATATGGGGTGATATTTCTGCCTAATGTTTGACAGTTTTACCAGATGCGTGTGTGGAGGCGGGTATCCGTTTCCAAGTTTACACTAGGCTTTCTGGTATTTTTATCAAATAAAACAGCTAATTAATATTTTATTCACCGGGGCAACGTTGACAGCGTTCTATTTCACTATCACCTAACCTTAATTTAGCGTTTAGATCGCGCAACGCCGTTCTTAATCCTTCTTCAATAACTGGATGGTAAAATGGCATATCTAGCATTTGGCTGATGGTCATTTGTTGTTGATGGGCCCAGGCTAATAAGTGAGCGATATGCTCCACATTTGGCCCCATCATTTCCGCACCAAGGAAACGACCAGTTCCCTGTTCACCATACACGTGCAGCAACCCTTTGTTTCGCAACATTACTCGTGAACGACCTTGATTTTCAAAGGAAACTTCGCCGATTTCAAAACAGCCACAGGCACTAAATTTCTGATTTAATTCGCGGTAAGTCGCACCAACCATCGCAATTTGCGGGTCAGAAAATACAACTGAAATGGCGCTACGACGAAGGCCTGGCAGAATTTCTGGATATGACCCAGCATTTTCACCAGCAATACGCGCTTGATCGCTGGCTTCGTGCAAGAGTGGTAATTGATTGCTGGCATCTCCAGCAATAAAAATATGTGAAACGCTGGTTTGCATGGTCAAACGATCGGCAACGGGTACACCGCGCGCATCAAGTTCCAGTGACGTATTTTCCAGACCAATCTTGTCAACATTAGGACGGCGACCTGTGGCTGCCAATACGTACTCAACAGTGATTTCCTGAGTTTGCCCTTGGTCATCCTTGTAGCGGATAAATACGCCATTATCTCGGCGTTCCATCTGCTCTACTTTGGCATCAGGGTAAAGTGGGAACTCTTTACTTAATGTATCTGCGGCATACTGACGAATAGCTCCATCGGTTAATGGGCCGACAGCCCCGCCTACGCCAAACATGGTGACATTCACGCCTAGGCGATGCAGTGCTTGACCTAGTTCCAAACCAATAACGCCAGGCCCAAATACGGCGACAGAGGTTGGCAAATCATTCCAGTTAAACACATCGTCGTTAATAATCAGGCGATCGCCAAGATTGTCCCAGTGTGGAGGCCAGCTTGGTCGGGACCCTGTGGCAATAACAATGCGCTTAGCCTGAATTTGTGTGTGTTTGTTTACCTGTAAGGTATTGTCATCAATGAAATGGGCATAGCCGTCGATCTTATCCTGTTGAGGGATTTCGCCAACCCCTTCCAACACAAAACCAACAAAACGGTCGCGTTCGCGCTTAACGCGATCCATGACTTCTCGCCCATCAATACGGGTTTCACCCTGTGGATGAACGCCAAATCCGGGCGCGACTTCGATGTGATGTACGGCTTCAGCGGCGGCGATAAGGAGCTTTGATGGCATACAACCCACTCTGGCGCAGGTTGTACCATAAAGACCGCCTTCAATTATAACAACGCTGGGAGTAAATCGTTTTGCTGCCCGGTAAGCACCTAGTCCTGCGGTTCCTCCGCCAATAACAGCAACATCGACCTGTAATTTTTTCATCCTTAAGACTCCTGAAATGCAAAAAAAAGGCGGACAAGCGTCCGCCAAAACTTACCATTGGCTAATTTTAAATAGAGTGGTTTAAATTCGGTTTTAAGCAGTCTCTGCCTGTTTATGAACGGCAAAGTACTTCTCTAAATCATCGCTACCGCCGATGTGGCGTCCACCAATATAAACTTGAGGAACGGTAGAACGACCAGTAATAGCACGCAGACTGACGGTTGTCGCATCGGTACCTAAAATGATCTCTTCGTATTGAAGACCGCGTTCTTGCAACATTTGCTTAGCTTTGGCGCAGAATGGGCAACCTGGCTTGGTCATCAGAGCGATAGATTCTTGCAGTTTGCAGTCCGGAGCTAGGTACTTCAGCATGGTATCGGCATCAGATACTTCAAATGGGTCGCCCGGCTTGTTTGGTTCAACGAACATTTTTTCAATGACGCCGTTGCGAACCAGCATAGAGTAGCGCCATGAACGTGGACCAAATCCTAGGTCGGCTTTTTCAACCAGCATATTCATGCCTTTGGTAAACTCACCGTTACCATCAGGAATGAAGGTAATATTGCTAGCATGTTGCTCAGATTGCCATGCGTTCATAACAAAGGTATCGTTAACTGAAATGCACAATACATTATCGACGCCGCATTTCTTGAATACTGGGGTCAGTTCATTATAGCGAGGCAGGTGGCTGGAAGAGCATGTTGGGGTAAATGCACCCGGCAGAGAGAAAACAACAACGGTCTTATTGGTAAATAACTCGTCGGTAGTAATATCAATCCATTTGTCTCCCTGACGAGTATGGAATACGGTTGAAGGGACTTTTTTTCCTTCCTGAGTTGTGAACATTCGTTAACCTCTATTTATTAATTGGAATCGGCGTTAATTTTTACCGCCGCGCGTCATGTTTTTGTTAATGAAGATTATCCATATGGTGGATTAATAGGTATAATCGTTAGTCGCTATCCTATCTATTGTCATCATCTATCTAAACGCAAGGGATTAAGCTATGAATATTCGCGATCTGGAATACCTGGTTGCACTCTCTGAGTACTGCCATTTCCGGCGTGCAGCAGATTCTTGCCATGTGAGCCAGCCAACGCTGAGTGGGCAAATCCGCAAACTGGAAGATGAGCTGGGTGTTATGTTGCTGGAGAGAACTAGCCGTAAAGTGCTATTCACACAGGCGGGGATGTTGCTGGTCGATCAGGCTAGAAAAGTGTTACGGGAAGTTAAAGTATTAAAAGAAATGGCTAGCCAGCAGGGTGAGACAATGTCCGGGCCATTGCATATCGGTTTGATTCCAACCGTTGCGCCTTATCTGCTCCCACACATTATCCCTATGTTACACAAAGAGTTTCCTAAGCTAGAAATGTATTTGCACGAGGCACAGACGAAAGATCTGCTGGCTCAGTTAGACAGCGGTAAGCTGGATTGTGCCATTCTGGCACTGGTAAAAGAGACAGAATCTTTTATTGAGATTCCTCTATATGATGAACCTATGCGCTTGGCAATTTACACCGATCATCCATGGGCTGGGCGGGACAAGATTGTTATGTCCGAGCTGGCTGGTGAAAAGCTATTAATGCTGGAAGATGGTCACTGTCTGCGAGATCAAGCCTTGGGTTTCTGCTTCCAAGCTGGAGCGGATGAAGATTCACATTTTCGTGCAACCAGTCTGGAAACGCTGCGTAACATGGTTGCTGCAGCTAGTGGTATTACTTTGCTGCCATTGCTGGCAACGCCTGCGGAGAAAGAGCGTGATGGAATCTGCTATTTACCGTGTTATAAGCCGGAGCCAAAAAGAGCCATCGGTTTAGTCTATCGTCCGGGTTCCCCACTGCGTGCTCGCTATGAGCAATTGGCTGAGACGATTGCTGGACATATGCCTGGCGTGATTGAATCAGAACAGAAGAAGATTGCGGCAATTGGATGATTACCTTGTTGGTTGAGGTAAAAGCGATGTTTCTTTTCTATTTTTCAACGGTTAGGTTTTAATACAATTGACGGTTAATGGTTGGAATACCGACCGTTGATATTCGAAACCGAAAAATGATAAGTAAGGATTTAGGCGTGATGGGCGTCAGAGCACAACAGAAAGAGCGTACTCGCCGTACATTAATTCAGGCGGCTTTCAGCCAGCTTAGTGCGGAAAGAAGTTTTGCCAGCTTAAGCCTGAGAGAAGTTGCTCGGGAAGCCGGTATTGCGCCAACCTCTTTCTATCGTCACTTTCGTGATGTGGATGAGCTGGGATTAACCATGGTTGATGAAAGCGGACTGATGCTGCGTCAACTTATGCGTCAGGCCCGCCAGCGTATTGCCAAAGGCGGCAGCGTGATCCGTACATCGGTGGCGACATTTATGGAGTTCATCAGCGACAATCCCAACGCGTTTCGTCTGTTGCTGCGTGAGCGCTCCGGTACCTCGGCCGCGTTCCGTGCTGCGGTTGTCAGAGAAATCCAACACTTTATTGCCGAACTGGCTGACTATCTGGAACTGGCAAACCAGATGCCTCGTAGTTATTCAGAGGCTCAGGCTGAAGCGATGGTCACTATTGTATTTAGTGCCGGAGCGGAAGCATTAGATATTGATATAGCCCAACGTAAACTATTAGAAGAAAAGTTGGTCTTACAGTTGAGAATGATTTCAAAAGGCGTGTATTACCTGTATCGCCGTGAACAAGAGAAAGGTGTATTGCCTCACGAATAACGGCATGACGAATAAAGGAGAAAGAGCGATGACAGATAAATTGAGTAAAGAATATGCGACATTACTGTTGGCGTTTATTGCCGGTATGTCACTTAACGGGTCGTTTAATGCGCTGTTTGATTCAGTCATTGCCTTCTCGATCTTTCCGCTAATTGCTTTGGGGTTCTCTATTTATTGCCTGCATCAGCGCTATGTGACTCAACCTATGCCAGAAGGAACCCCAACGCTGGCTTTCTCTTGTTTCCTGCTAGGATTATTTTTGTACAGTGCCGTTATACGGGCTGAATATACAGGGATGGGTTCTAACTTTTTATTGACGATTATTTGTGTCGTGTTGGTGTTCTGGATTGGTTATAAATTAAGGATCACGACTCGTCATAATGCGGTAAAACAAACAGACTAATGTTGTTCATCTAAAAAAATTATAATTTGATATACAGCCTGGCCCCAATAGATATTGGGGCTTTTTTATTGCTTTGTTCAGGCATTTTTTTCTAACAGAATGCCGCATTCCATATGGTGGGTATAGGGGAACTGATCGAAGAGCGCTAGTCGAGAAATTTGATGCGTTTGGCTAAGCGTTAACAGATTTTCACACAGCGTTTCCGGGTTGCAGGAGATATAGAGAATTCTCGGATAAGCCTGTACCATCTTCACCGTTTGTTGATCTAACCCGCTGCGAGGAGGATCGACAAAAATGGTTTCACATTGATAGCTGGTTAAATCGATACCTTTCAGGCGATTAAATTCCCGAACGCCCAACATGGCCTGAGTAAATTCTTCCGCCGCCATACGAATGATCTGTACGTTATCAATTTGGTTAGCGGCAATATTGAACTGGGCTGCGGCTACTGATGGCTTAGCGATTTCAGTCGCCAGCACCCGGTTAAAGTTGCGGGCCAGTGCTAAAGAGAAGTTGCCATTACCACAATACAACTCTAATAAATCCCCTTTTGAACCCCGAGTGATGTCGATAGCCCATTCCAACATATGAATATTCACGGCCGCATTAGGCTGCGTGAAGCTGTTTTCCGTTTGGCGATAAATCATTTTTTGTCCACCTACCGGCAAACATTCATCGACATAATCACGATCCAGACAGATTTTTTGTTTCGAAGCACGGCCAATTAACTGCAGATTAAACCCACGAGAACGTAAATCGTCTCTTAACTGCGTTGCATGTTGTAACCACAGATCGTCAAGTTGACGGTGGTAAAGCAACGAAACCACAATTTCACCGCTAATTGTGGAGAGATAATCAATCTGAAATAGCTTATGGCGCAGTGAAGCATGACGTTTTACACCGGCTAACAGCTCTGGCATTAGCCGGTTAATTAGTTCACTGGCGGCGGGGAAAACATCAACCCGAATACGCTGTTTGGTCGCCTGATCGAACATGATGTGGTACAGGTCATCCCCTTCGTGCCAGATCCTGAATTCTGCCCGCATACGATAATGGCTGAGTGGTGAGCGAAACACTTGCGGCTCAGGTGCCGAATAAGGGGCCATCATCGAGATCAATCGATGTCTCTTATCTGTCAGTTGGGCATCGTATTGGTCAGTTGGCAGCATCTCAGGGGTCATAAGTACTCTCAAGTATCAGTGTCACGAATTCATTTATTAAGGCGGAATTGTAGGGAATGATGACGTGATGTCCAGCTTTGATAAATGATTAAAAGACAATAGCAGTCTAGACATCTATACAGGATTGCTTGTAGCATGTGTGTGTTCCGGCCTCCCAGAGAGTTAAAAGGGAATCTGGTGTAAATCCAGAGCTGACGCGCAGCGGTAAACAGGAAATAGCAGCCGCCCGTTCCACAAAGTATGTTGGAGCAGGGCAGACACTGTCTTTACAGATGGGAAGTCGTTGCTAAGTTAATCTCCTTGAGCCCGAAGACCTGCCGGTATTCTGTCGCATTGATTGCAGCCGTCGCGTATACGCGCTGTTTTTTTGCGGCATCCTGCAACTAGAGTTGGATGCTTAACATTATGTCTACAAAAAATAGAGTATTAGTCGTAGCACTTTCCGCTACGGCCTTTTCCGTATGGGCTCAGGAAGAGAGCGAAAAGATAGTCGTTACTGCCAATCGGTTTCCTCAACCAGTTTCTACGGTGTTGGCACCAATGGATGTGGTCGATCATGACCAGATTGATCTTTGGCAAGCGAAAAGTTTAACCGACGTTTTGCGTCGGTTACCGGGCGTTGATATCTCCCAAAGCGGTGGTCGTGGTCAGCTATCAACGCTTTATGTGCGGGGAACGGAATCACGCCATGTGTTGGTGTTGGTGGACGGTATTCGTGTACCGGTATCTAGCATTATGGGAACTGTTGATTTCAATCAGATTCCCATTTCTCTGGTACAGCGAGTGGAATATATTCGTGGCCCACGTTCAGCCGTTTATGGTTCAGAAGCCATTGGTGGCGTTATTAATATTATTACCAACGCTGAAAAAGATAGTGCGAAGCTGGAAGCTGGTTTGGGTTCAAATCACTATCAACTTTATGACGCCAGCGTTCGCCAGACCGTTGGTGATAAAACGACACTGACGGCAGCCGGTGCTTTTGAGGACAGCCGGGGTTTCAATATACAGCCAAAGTCTTCTTATCCACCGGACAGCGATAAAGATGGATTCCGCAGCAAGTCGATTTGGGCTGGAATTGAACATCAGTTCTCATCTCAGTTTTCTGGCTTCTTACGCGGTTATGGCTATGGCAATAATTCAGAGTACGACGGAAGCTATAATGACGAACGCCAATTATATAGCCGTAACTATGATGTGGGGCTGCGTTTCCTTGAGGGAAATTACTCTTCTCAACTGATAGCCAGCTACCAAATGTATAAAGATTACAATTACGATAGCGCTAAAGGTCTGTATAACGACGGTACCTCGTTGGATGATGTGACTCAACGCAATATGCAATGGGGAAATACTTATAAGTTGGATCGTGGTGTAGTGAGTGCGGGCGTTGACTGGCGTCAGGAGAAGTTGGAGTCTTCTGATAATTATACCTCCAATAATTATCAGCGAGATAACACCGGTTTATACATGACGGGGCAAAAATCGCTGGGTGATTTTACTCTGGAAGGGGCGTTCAGAACTGATAAAAATCAGCAGTTTGGTTGGCATGAAACCTGGCAAACAGCGGCGGCATGGGAGTTTATTCCCGACTATCGCTTCACTATTTCTTATGGTACGGGATTTCTGGCACCCACGCTGGGACAACTCTATGGTTCGCAGCGCTTTTATATATCCTCTAACGACGATCTGAAACCGGAAGAGTCTCGCCAATGGGAAGCCGGATTAGAAGGCGATACCGGCCCATTAAACTGGCGTCTGGCGGCATATCGCAACAAGATAACCAATCTGATTGGCTATGAGTCCGATCCTGTGACTTGGGAAGGGCGTTACTACAATATCGAATCTGCTACCATTAAAGGAATTGAGTGGACGGGAACCTTTGATACCGGCCCGTTGGAGCATCGTATTACGTTGGAATATCTGGATCCGCGTCGGGATAAAGACAACGAAGTTTTAGCGCGTCGTTCTAAGCATAAGGCAAAATATCAGATTGATTGGAATATGCTTGGTTTAGATATGGATGTATCATATCAATATTATGGCAAACGCTATGACAACAACACCTCTGAGTATGCGAATGAGCAAAAACGCTTATCCAGCTATAGTACGGTTGATGTGTCAGCGGCTTACCCTGTGACAGAACAACTAACCGTTCGTGGCAGAGTAGCTAACTTGTTTAATAAAGAGTATGAAACAGTCAGCAATTATGAAACCGCAGGACGGGAATATTACCTCACTGCAACGTATACCTTCTAACAACAATATAAGGAGAGATCGCAATGCCAACAGCACTGGTTTTTGATTCAGGCGTGGGCGGGCTCTCCGTATTTCAGGAAATCCGGCAGATGATGCCGGATTTATCCGTTATTTATGCTTTTGATAATGCTGGTTTTCCCTATGGCGAAAAGCCTGAACAGCTGATTGCTGAACGGGTTGTCAAAATGGTCGGGGCTCTTTGTCAGCGTCATCATATTGATATTATTGTCATTGCCTGTAATACGGCCAGCGTAGTCTCTCTTCCTGCATTGCGTGAAAACTTTGATATTCCCGTTGTCGGCGTGGTTCCCGCGGTAAAACCCGCAGCTGGCCTGACGCGCAATGGTATCGTAGGATTATTGGCGACCAAGGTAACGGTTAATCGCCCT